>JBBRRL010000086.1:0-7589 GCA_038200775.1 Nitrospirales bacterium | reverse complement strand
TCGCCGCCGAGATTCTCGGAGCCGTAGAGACCGGGTTGCGCTTCGAGGCGCACGAGGATCGAATCCGAGAATTGCGTGTCGAGCCCGATGACGGCGGAAACGGATTGCAGCGTGTCGGGAGTTTGCACCCGGGCCGGCATGTCAAAGGAGCCCGCGGAGGAACAAGGACATGGCCGTCGCCCACCACCCGCCGGAGACCGACATAGAGTGGGTCGGCAGCATAGTCAAGATGCTGGTCCGTAAGGAAGAGGATGCGCATCCCCATGGGAAATCCAATTCATTCCTTCGCCTCTGACAAGCACGTCTGATCCATGACCCGAAGCTAAAATAGGCTGTCAGGCTTCTTGGAACTGTAGGATTATACAGGGCAGGGCCGTCGGAACAAAAGCAATTTCGGCCTTTAAAGACCTGGGCTCGGAGCTTTTCGGCCACCGCAGTGCCGCTGCTCCCAAAGTTTTGCATATTTGAGCAATACGTGTGCGCCGGAAAATGCGCACATGAGAAATCCCGGAAGACCATCACGAAAGCCCTGCCTGAGAACGTAGAGCTTCAAGAACGTCCAACAAGGATTGAAGATCATATGGTGCCAGAGAGCGTCAGAGCGCCCGGCACTGCACCGTTCGTATGCTGCAAGGGTGCTGTAGCGCTCGATCTTGAGTTCATGCGACACAACGGCTGTCGACGTATGATGATGAAGCGCGGTGCTTAGCACTCCCACTGGACCGGGCACCTCCAAATGCTCGTGCACTGGTAAATCGTTATAACGCCCCGTGTTGCGCCGAAGGAGTCGCAGCTGCAGGTCCGGATATTGATTGGCATGGCGAATCCACCGTCCATAATAAAAGTTGCGACGCGGCAGACAATAGGCGTTGGGAGCAGAGGAGAGGGAGCGATTCATTCCCTCTTCCCTGAGATCGATGCGAGACGCCGAGGCTGAGGAGGGTGTGAGCACCCTACGGATCTCTTCACGAAGCTCCTGTGGTACACGCTCATCGGCGTCCACGATCAGTATCCAATCTGTTGTCGCCTGGTCCATGGCAAAGTTTTTCTGCGGCCCATAGCCCGGCCAGGGCCGCACAAAGACTTCCGAAGTATAGGACCTTGCCACTCCCACCGTCCGATCCGTGCTCTCAGCATCCACCACAATTAATTCGTCTACCCACCGGAGGCTCTCGAGGCAACCACCGATGTTCCCTTCTTCGTTTTTTGTAATGACGATAGCTGCGATGGTCTGCATATTTCGTGAATCGTCACTCACAAGCGTAGCTAAGGGATTATTAGCGTAGGCACAGGGGCATGGTTTTTATCCGCGGAAACCCCGGCGCGCGACTTCTCGATAGAATCGCCAGTTCAGCCAGCGATTGCGTCTGCCACGACGATAGCGTGATGCCTCAAGTCTCGAATGCATCACGGCCGGATGGCTTCCGCGAAACTCCTTCAGAATCGCATAATCATCAAAGTCAAAGGTGTTCTGGTCATAGAGTTTTGCTTCAGAGACTGGCGGCGCATCTCCATGATACACCTTTGTCTGCTCCTGCTTCTTCGCTAGCATGGTCTTCGGGTCCTTTACCCATCCATAGTGAAAGACCCGAGCTCCGGAGGTCGCAACCCACCCCGGCGGCCCGCTCTGAAGATACTGCCCGGTCGCTTTGAGTTGAAAGCCCACCGCATCCCCGCACGATTCCACCTTCCCATCATTGCGAATAATGCGAACAGCCTTGTGATAGAACCAGGGATTGAGCGACCAGTAGTCACCAACAAAGTGCAGGTAACGAAAGAGCAACCCTCGCACCTCCGGATTTCCCTCATTCAACCCGATGGCCTGAAGAATCCGGGGCAAGTCCTGTTCATGGATGACTTCATCGGCTTGGAGGTAAAATGCCCAGTCACCGGTGCAGTAGGAGAGGGCGATGTTCGTCTGCTGAGAATAGATGATGCCGTCCTTGCGCAGCGTTTCGTCCCACACGGACTCCACAATGCGAATCTTCGGACTGTCTATTGACCGGATCAGGTCCAGCGTGCCGTCTTCGCAGCGTCCCACATTCACCACAAATTCATCCACGATCGGCAGAATCGAAAGGATCGACTCCACGACGGGATAGTCGTAACGGACCATGTTGCGACAAAAAGTGAATCCGCTGAGGGTCATCGCGTAATGTGTATGGCCATTATCGAGCCGTATCCATCAGATCCGTGTATAATTGTTCGAGCTTGCGCGTCTGCCTTGAGGCTTCAAAACAATCGCGCGCCTTCTCGAATCCACGCTGGCCAAAACGCTCTCGAAGGGTTTGGTTCTGCAGGAGTTCGACCACGGCAGCGGCATATTCCCATGTATAGCGGACAACGAATCCAGTCTCGTTATGATCCACGACTTCCGCCTGCGCGTTGCATTTTTTCCTCTGTGGGGTCGCAATTGTCACAACCGGAAGGCCATTCGCCATGGCTTCGGCGAGAACAACTCCATAGCCTTCTCCGATTCGAGCACCATGAATGTAAATGTCCAGGCCGCGATAAAACTCCGCCACCCCCAACACCGGCTCAGAGAAGTCGACGCGGTCCTCAATGCCAAGCCTTTGAAGATGCGCCCGCACCCGCGGTGTCGCCCCCTGGAATCGGCATCGCATTTTAGGCGCTTTGCGCCAGACCTGCGGCAGGATCTCAACACACACGGGATGCCACTTTTGGTCGTCGGGACGACTACAGCGACCGATTGTCCAACTGAACTCCTTTGACGCCCGTGGGAACTCGTCAAAATCAATCGGGCCGTACAAAACTTCATACCGCTTACCATGAAACCGGCCGTACTTGCCAAGGTAGTCGTCGCGGCACCATTCAGAAAAAAAGACATGCGCATCGATCATAGGGTTGCCAAGCGGGTCGACGGCATCAAACACATTGGTCTCAACGATTCTGGGCCAGCCCCGGCGCTTGAACGGGAGCGTTCCAGGTTCGTAGTCGCCCGCCCGATAGATGTGGTAGACATCGATGCTGAGATCCCGAATTACTCGGTCCAGATCCGGCGGTTGCACAATCGCGGTGATGCCGAGCCGCGCCAATTCCTCCACCCGCGAGCCACCAGCACAAAGCCCGCAGACAAAGACCTCAAAGCGGTCTCGGTTTAGGTACTTGGAGAAAACCTGAATCGTTTTCTCCGTCCCCCCAATGCCAAGTTGATTGCATGCTTGGAGAACTCGGATCTTCGCCATGCCGAGGATTAAGCCTCGCGCCCAGGGTCCCGCGCGTGCTGAACGACCTCCTGAACCGTCGCATAATCTTCCATGAAGCGTTTTAACGCACTCCGCCACGGAGAGAGCTGAAGACTGTACGATTGAAGACGATCCGTCGATAAAACAGAATATCTCGGACGACGCGCAAGCCGACAAGAGTCCGCAGTTGTGATCGGAACGTTGCGGCACCGGATCTTTGCTTCTTCCAATATGGCTGAGGCAAATTCATGCCAGGAGCAGCCGCCTTCTCCGCCCGCATGGATGAGCCCACGTGCGCCGTATCGGAGAAGACCGGCGATCACCGCGGCCAGTTCTCGGGCATAGGTGGGACTGCCATACTGATCGCTCACAACCCGAATCTCGGGTTGCTTCGTGGCCAGGTGCAAAATCGTTTTGACAAAGTTTTTTCCATGCACCCCGTAGAGCCATGACGTGCGTACAACGAGGGAATCGGGACACGACAAAACTGTCTCTTCTCCCTGCAGCTTCGATCGGCCGTAAACATTCAGAGGATTCACAGCATCACTCTCAATGTAGGGCTCGCTCTTCATCCCGTCGAAGACGTAGTCCGTCGATATGTAAACGAGGCGGGCACCAATTGTTGCCGCTGCTTCGGCGACAAAGCGGGTTCCCTGGGCATTAACCTGGAATGCCCTGTCAGGATCGCGTTCGCAGCCATCGACGTCGGTATATGCCGCAGTATGGATAATGGTCTCGGGGCGTTGTTTGATGATCTTCGGAGCGAGGTTCAGATCCGTCAGCTCAAGGTGCCTCTGACCGGCAAACAGAAAAACGTTCCCCTCAAGCGTTTTTTGCAACTCATGTCCCAGTTGTCCATTCGCCCCCGTCAAGAGAATACGCATGACTCAGGTGCTCAGCCGCGTGCTATATAGTTTTTCGTAGTAGTTGCGGAATTCGCCCGATTTTATTTTTTCCCACCATTGTGGGTTATTTCGGTACCAAAGGACGGTACTTTCTAACGCGTGCTCGAACGGCAAGCGGGTGTGCCACCCCAGCGTGCGAATTTTTTCCGAATCCAGGGCGTAGCGGCGATCGTGGCCCGGGCGGTCTGTGATATGACGGATCAGGGCGGCCGGCTTTTCCAAGATCTTCAGGATCGCCTGGGCCAGATCAAGGTTCCGCCGCTCGCGCCCACTGCCTATATTATAGATCTCTCCGGGTATCCCGTGATCTAGCACGTGCGCGATTGCCGCACAGTGATCTTCCACATGCACCCACTCCCGTTCCTGCAGGCCATCACCGTACAGTGGGAGCAGCTGGTCCTCCAGCGCGTTCGTCACAAACAGTGGGATGAACTTTTCCGGGTACTGGTTCGGGCCGAAGGTGTTGCTGCCTCGGGTAATGAGCACCGGCATTCCGTAAGTCGTGAAGTAGCTGCGTACCAGGAGATCGCCTGCGGCCTTGCTCGCTGCGTAAGGACTGCGAGGCACCACGGAGTCTGTTTCTTTCGATCGGCCTGTTGGAACATCCCCGTAGACCTCATCAGTACTGACCTGGAGGAATCGCCGGACGCCTGACGCACGCGCGGCTTCTAAAAGGACGGCGGTGCCTATGACATCGGTCCTCACAAATCCTTGTGGCTCGAGAATCGAACGGTCAACATGGGTCTCTGCGGCAAAGTTCGTAATCGTGTCAACTCGATGCTCCTTGATGAGGCTTTCCACGGTCGGAGCGTCGCAGATATCGCCGTGAGCGAACCGATAGCGCGGGTCCGGCGTTACGTCATGCAAGTTCTCCAGATTTCCGGAATAGCGCAGCGCATCCAGATTCACCACACGCTCTATATCATTCCTCGTCAATAGGAATCGCAGAAAATGCGAGCCAATAAATCCCGCCCCCCCGGTGACCAAAATTCGCACTGCTCCGTCAGCCCCTTTCCCTCGACGTCGGCAGCGGCAGACCACTTTGCGCCAGCGTAGCATGCCGTTGGTCCTTCGGTGAGAGCAACGGTGTTGTAATCGGCCAAGCGATGTCGATCTCCGGGTCATTCCAAATGATCCCGCCCTCATCGTCGGGGAAATAAAAGTCCGTGCATTTGTACATGACAGATGCCGTCTTGCTGAGAACGCAGTAACCATGCGCAAAACCCGGCGGGATATAGAGCTGACGCTTATTGTCGGCGGAGAGCTCGATGCCGTACCACTGCCCAACAGACGATGAATCCTGCCGGATGTCCACCGCGACGTCAAAGATCTTCCCTTCTACCGCCATCACGAGTTTGCCTTGAGGATGCCTCCGCTGGTAATGCAGGCCCCGCAGGACCCCGTGTACGGATTGCGAGAAATTGTCCTGAACGAATCGAGACGGAAGCCCCGCCTTGGCATACTTGTCCGTATGATACAACTCCAGAAAGGATCCTCGCGGATCCACATGGAGATCCGGCTCGATGAGGATGATCCCCTGAAGAGGGGTGTCAATAATCCGCATACTCTTGCCGCCTCAAGGCTTATTGGCGCCGGTCTGCGCAACAAGGTTACCGGCAGCGCTCAGCGATTCAAACGTGCCGGCATCGGTCCACCAGCCTTCCAAAGCATCCCACGTCATGAGGCCTCGTTGGATATAGGCGTTGTTCACATCCGTGATCTCCAGTTCGCCGCGCGCAGAGGGCTTAAGCGTCCGGATAATGTCGAAGACCTCGTGGTCAAAACAATAAATACCGGTCACCGCGTACGCTGATTGCGGAGCCACGGGCTTCTCTTCGATGCGGATGATGCGATTTCCTTCGAACACCGGCACGCCGAAACGCTGCGGGTCCTTGACCTCCTTCAAGAGAATCTTGGCGCCCGCACCCTGGTTCTCGTAGCTTCGTACGGTCGTCGAAATGTTCCGCTCGATGATGTTGTCTCCCAAGATCACGCAGACACGGTCATGGTGGACGAAGAACTCCGCGAGCCCTAAAGCCGCCGCAATGCCGCCTTCGCCTTCCTGGTAGGTGTAGTTGAGATGTTGCAGCCCAAAGTCGTTCCCGTTTCCAAGAAGCCGCAAGAAATCCCCGGCGCTGGTCCCGCCCGTCACGATCAGAATGTCCCTAATCCCGGCGTCTACCAGAGTCTGTATGGGGTAGTAGATCATGGGTTTATTATAGATCGGCAGCAGATGTTTGTTGGTCACCTTGGTGAGAGGATGCAAACGGCTGCCTAACCCTCCGGCGAGAATGACACCTTTCATTGTTCCTGCTCTCAGTTCTGCCGGCGGGTTCGTTCCCACAGCTTCGCGTACTTGACGAAGCTGTAATAGGCATACAACAGCGCCAGGATCAGTCCCGGCATCCCATCCCGGAACCCTTGCCGGGCCACATACATTTTCAACAAGGTGAAGAGCGGATGGGTCACGAGTTGGTAGACATGAAATTGTCTTCCCCGTTGCGCCATTTGCTCAGCCATCAATGTCGAATATCGGCTCATTTTTCGGAGGAACTGGCCGAGATCGAGGAAGGGGACTTGAAGGACATGGCCCTGCAGATAGCCGGTGCGGCCGTTCACCTCGTAGCCTTCATGCACGAGATCCTCTCGGTAGCGAAAACGCCCCTTGTGAAAAAACTGCGGCTGCCGATAATCCGGATACCAGCCGCCATGCCTGATCCACCGCCCGAGAAAAAGATTTTGACGGGGCACAAAAAACGCTTCGGCGCGTGGCCCCTGCGCGAGCTCAGCCTTGATCTCATCCCTCAATATCAGGCTCGCTCGCTCGTCGGCATCAACGCTCAGCACCCAATCGTGGGTGACACACTCCAACGCGCGATTTCGAAGTTTGCCGAATCCTTCAAAATCGCATTGGTACACCTTTTCCGTGAATTCACGGCAGATGGCGAGGGTCCCGTCAGTGCTGTGAGAATCAAGCACCACGATTTCATCGGCCCAGGTGATGCTCGCCAAGGCATCGCGTATCTTGTCCTCTTCATTGTACGTGAGCACGTAGGCCGACACCTTAGACACGTCCCACCACGAGCATATCCGAAGGTGCCGGCGCGACTACATGACGGATACGATCGACCACGGCGTCGACGGTAATACGATCGAGGCAATCCCAATAGGGACAGGCTTCGTAGATACACTTTTCACATGTGGGTACGTCCGGCACGAGAACGACCCCGCGCCCCAAGGGCTGCCAGCGGACCGGAGAATTGTTCCGCCTAGGATCAAACAGACTCACAGTCGGCACACCGAGAGCGGCCGCCAGATGCATCGGCCCCGTCGCCATCGACACGACCACATGGCTTTCGGCGATAACAGCCATTAACTGGCGTAGGGTGAGTGCTCCCATCAGATCCCGCACGGACTTTGGCCATTGGATGAGCGCTGCCGTAGATCGAAATCGTTCTCCTTCAGCCGCCGTTCCAGT
>JBBRRL010000085.1:0-7612 GCA_038200775.1 Nitrospirales bacterium | reverse complement strand
TTTCTCTCGACTAGGGGCGCGTGGAGCTGTCCAAAAAGAGGATAAAAGGGATTTCAAAATCGATCTTGCTGCCGACGAGTTGATTCCCAAGAAATATACATGTGAAGACCCAAATTGTTTCCACCCCCTAAACTGGAGCGACGTGCCGCTGGGAACAGAAGTCTCACGTCAGGCAGAAGCGTACATGGGGTGCAAGTGCTGACTCATGAGACATGCTGCTGGTATTACGGTTGTTTAGTGGACTGGTAGCCGAAATGGCGGGAAGCCCGACGAGAAGGCCTCCGCTAGTGTAGTCCTCGATTCAATACTCCTGCGTTTCGTCAACATTTCCTCTTCCACTCAGCACGTCGCCGTCACGTCTAATAGGCCTGATATGCGGCTGGCATAGCGGTATCCGTTTCTGGGTTAGTTGCTCTCTTCATCGTCACCACGTAGAATCTTCTAGAATGGTTCGCGCCTCCCTTAAGAATCCCTACGCCATTGTCGCCGTATGTGTGATTGTCGTGCTTCTCGGCGTCGTCTCCTATCAAAAGATGACCGTGGACATCTTCCCTGAGATCAAGGTCCCCGTCGTGGCGGTCGCAACGTTCTATAAAGGGATGGGTCCGTCCGAGATCGAAGGCGCCATCACGCTACGCCTGGAGCAGCTCTTTCTCCAAGCCAGTTATGTCGAGCACATTGAGTCGCGGTCCCTGCCTGGCGTCAGCCTCATCAAGATCTATTTCCATCCGGAGTACACCGTCGACGCCGGCCTGGCAGAGATCACAAGCCTGACCTATTCAGCGCTCCGGTTCATGCCAAAGGGCATGTTCCCGCCGACGATCATCAAATTCGGGGCGACCAATCTCCCGATTGCGAATCTCGTACTGAGCAGCCCGACACTGAGTGAAAAAGAGGTGCGGGATATCGCATACTTTTCGGTCCGGCCGCAACTCGGCACGGTGGAAGGGGTGTCGCTCCCACCGACATTCGGGGGAACGATCCGGCAGATCACGGTATTTCTGGATCGAGAAAAAATGCTGGCCCGGGGCGTCAGCGTGGATCAAGTCGTGAAAGCTGTCAACGCTGAAAATCTGCTGGTTCCCGCGGGAGACGTGAAAATCGGCGACTTCGATTACAACGTCTACAGCAACAGCATTGTGTCGCTGGTCAAGGAAATCAATGATTTCCCCGTCAAGGTCATCAATGGCGTCCCTGTCTTCGTGAAGGATCTGGGCACGGCCTCTGACTCCACGTCCGTGCAAGTCAATGTCGTGAGGGCCAATGGGAGGCGCTCGGTTTACGTGCCCATTCTGAAGCAAGCCGGCGCGAATACTTTAAAAGTTATTGATGGGGTGCGGGAAACGCTGCCGAAACTGAAAGGCATACCCGGCGATCTGGAATTAAAACTCATCTTCGACCAGTCCAACTATATTCGCCAGTCTATTTTGACGGTGGAGCATGAAATGCTGCTCGGCGGCGGATTGGCGTGTCTGATGATCCTGGTCTTCCTCGGCAGCTTCCGCTCAATGCTGATCATTGCGTTGGCCATCCCTATTTCTATCGCGAGCGCCTTCGTCCTGCTCTACTTTACGGGGCACACGATCAATATCATGACCCTCGGGGGCTTGGCCCTCGCGGTCGGGACCTTGGTGGACAATTCCATCGTGGTGCTGGAGAACATTCACCGGCATATGGAGATGGGAAAACCGGTCAGAGAAGCGGCCGCAGACGGCGCCGTCGAGGTCGCCTTGCCCATGCTGCTGATCACGGTCAGCATCTTGATTGTGTATCTGCCCATCGTCTTCTTCACCGGTACGATCAAATTTCTGTTTGTCCCGCTGGCTCTCGCGGTCGCCTATGCAATGGGCGCTTCTTATGTCGCGTCACTGACGGTCGCGCCAGTCGCGATTGCAGCCTCCCATCGGGATTTGAAGCATGTGCCCCCTCTTCCCGACAGCACACCACCCAGGACGATCTGGGGGACTCTCACGCAAGCCTGGAATCGCTCGAACATGTTCGAGCGGGTCGCCGACAGATACGGGGGATTTCTTCGCTGGGGTCTCGCACATAAGCTTCTGATCAGTGCAATTGTGGCGGTCTCGTTTGTCGTGTCGCTCGCTGTTGCCCCTCTGTTAGCGACCGAATTTTTCCCCAAGGTCGATGCCGGTGAATTCATTCTGAACGTTGCGGCTCCGGAGGGCACGCGGCTTGAGAAGACGGAAGCGATCGTGGCGAAAGTCGAAGATGTGATCCGGCAGGTGATTCCAAAACAGGAACTGAACCAGGTAGTCTCAAACATTGGCTTGCCCCAGGGATGGATGGTCCTGTACACCCCCGTCATCGGGCCCCATCAGGCCTTCGTCATGGTCAGCCTCGTGAAAGGGCATGTCGGCCCGACCGACGAGTACATTGACCGGATTCGCGGTCAATTGACCACCGGATTGCCGGGCATGAAATTTTCGTTTCAAACCGGCGGGATCGTCAGCGATGTCATTAACGCCGGTCTGCCCGCGCCTGTGGACATCAAAGTCAGTGGCCCGAATTTGTCTGACCTGGACGACACGGCCCAGAAGATTCGTGATGTCGTCGGCTCGGTGCCCAGGACCGTCGACGCGCGCGTTCAGCAGGGAATGGATTATCCGGAAATCCATTTGAAGATAGACCGGGTTCGGGCCGCATATCTCGGCTTGACCGAGCAGCAGATCCTGGCTGATGTGGTGACGGGGCTCAGTTCCAATATCAGCGGGGACCCCGGCTACTGGATTGACCCCAAGACCAACAACGCCTATTTCGTCGTGGCACAATATGCCGAGCAGAATCTTCGCCGGTTTGAGGATTTTCTCCTGACGCCGCTGATCGGCATCCGGACAACGGACTTGCCGATCCGAATTGCTGGAAGGGGCGGACTCGGAGGCTCGACCCTCACGCTTCAGAACACGCCATTTTCAGGGATGATGACGCTCCCGTCGGGAGGCAACTACGGCGGCGAGGTTCATCGCGAACCGGTGTTTCTCAAGGACGTGGTTCAAATGGAACGGCGAACTGGTCCTGAGACGATCGACCATTTCAATCTGCAACGCACCATGGATGTCATGGCCGGCGTAGTCGGCAATGATCTTGGACGCGTGGCGAAGACCATTGAAAAGCGCCTGAGCCAGATGGCGCTGCCGAAAGATGTGAGCGTATCGCTCAAGGGCGAAGTCGACAGCATGCGGGCGACGATACAGGGTTTCGCGGTCACGCTACCTCTCGCAGTAGTGCTCATCTACCTGGTGATGGTAGGATTGTTTCGGTCCTACCTGGATCCGCTGGTGATTCTGGCCTCTGTCCCGTTGGGCTTTATCGGCGTGATCTGGATGCTACTACTCACCCATACCTCGGTCAATCTGGAATCGCTCATTGGTTCCCTGATGATGATCGGCATTGTCGTGTCGAACAGCATCCTGCTCGTGGACTTTGCCAATAATCGCATGCGAGAGGGGATGCCTGTGGAGGAAGCAGTCATTCAGGCCGGGCGCTTGCGCCTGCGGCCGATCTTGATGACGGCGTTGGCCACGAGCTTCGGGCTGCTCCCGATGGCGCTCGGTCTGGGGGAGGGCTCGGAGGCGAACATTCCGCTGGCTCGAGCGGTCATCGGCGGGATGATCGTTTCCTGCATGATGACCCTACTGTTTGTCCCAATGTTGCATAGTCTCGCTGCGCGGAGGAAGGGAAGACATCATGCCGCTTAAGGGACTCGCTCAGCTGCCACCCCTCCAACCTGAGCGTCCCCGGTTCGCCGGAAAGAGAACATTTCTGTTGCTCGGGGGCGCGGCGGTGCTCATCGGAGCGTTTGTTTTCTGGCTGATTCGCACAGATGGTCATCCGATTCGCCAACAAGACGTGAGGCCCGCAACCCAGGCACGTGGTGGAATGATCACACCGGGTCCTTCTGAAAAAACCAGCGGTGCCATTCCAGAAGTGCAGGTCATGAAGCCGATCAAGCGGGATGTGGTGCAGACCCTACGCCTTCCGGCTACCATTTCCCCCTATTATCAGACCACGCTCTATTCCAAGGTATCCGGATATCTCAAAACCATTGCCGTCGACAAGGGCGATACCGTCCGGGCCGGACAGATCCTCGCTGTCATTGATGACCCGGAGTTGCTGGAGCGCTTCCATCAGGCCCAGTCGGAATACGAGATCAAGAAAGTCACCTATGAGCGACTGGCCAGCGTCCGAAAAGAAAATCCTGACGTCATCGCAAAGCAGGATGTGGATGTGGCGGAAGCGGGGTACCAGGGCGCCAAGCATGCCCTGGATCAACTGGCCAGCATGTTGGACTATACGAAGGTGCGGGCGCCGTATAGCGGGACCGTCACGGCCCGTTTCGTCGACCCGGGAGCGCTCATCCAGGCGGCCACCAGTTCTGCGACGCAAGCCGTCCCGCTGTTTACGATCATGGATGTCTCGACCTTACGGTTCTATATCAATGTTCCGCAGGAAGACGTGCGCTTCGTGAAAAAAGGCACACCGGTGACCATCGCCGTCGGTGATATACCGGGGAAAACGTTGCAGGCGACGGTCACTCGTTCGACGGTCGCGCTCGATCCGGGGACACGTTCACTGCTCGCCGAAATTGACCTACCCAACCCCGGGCACGACCTTGCCCCCGGCATGTTCGCGGAAGTTGTAGTTGAACTGCAGCGGCATCATGATGCGCTGGTCGTTCCACCCTCGGCCCTTGTTTCGGAAGGTTCCTCCAAGTTCGTCTTTACCGTGAATGAAGGCGTCGCGCGAAAGACGCCGGTGAAGACGGGCATCGATGACGGGCTGTGGCTTGAAATCACCTCAGGGCTATCGGGCGCAGAAGATACCGTGGTGACAGGCAAGGCTCACCTGAGCGATGGCATCCAGGCCAAGGCCTTCCCCTACAGTCTTCCAGAGGGAACGCCGGCAAGCCAGCGGTTCTGATCTGTAGTGAAGGTTCTGCTGCCCGTAGACAGGACAAAGCAGGCGAAGGAAGCGGTTCATGCCCTCGGCGATCGTTTCGCGGGAGCCGAAATCGAAGTCCTGCATGTCCTCGATATCGAAGCAGTTCCGCATTCCCACCTATCCGCCGCAATGATCGACAGCTATCACCAGAAGATCCGGTTACGACTTGAGACCGCGGCAAATCGATTCCTCCCGAAGGTAACGGCTTCCTTGCTGGACGTCACAGCGCAGGTGAGAGTGTTGGTGCGTGAAGGTCGCACGGCCGAAGTGATTGTGCAGACCGCCTTATCCTCCCACCCAGATCTCATTGTGATGGGTTGCCGCAACCTGAGCCGGGTGCGGGCGTGGTTACTTGGGGGCGTGAGCTATCGAGTCGCGCAAGAGGCCCCTTGCCCTGTCCTGCTCTGCAAGCAGACTCTGCCCGCCGCTCCCAAGATTCTTTTGGTTTTTGATACCCCCGCCAGCACGGTGTGCCTCATGCGTTTTCTGGTAGAACATGCGATCTTTGCGCCATGTGCTGTGCTCGTACTGTCGCTGACCCGTTCCTCTCATTTAGTCAATGAGGATCTGCGAAGCGTAACAGAGCGGCTGGCATCACGGGGCTTTACTGTTGACACGCGCCGGCTTTCAGGAGAGCCCGTATCAAGCATTTTGAATTGCGCGCGTGATGAGGGGATTGATGTCATCGCGACAGCCACAAGCGATACGCGTGGCAGGTGGAGGCCTTGGCAGCGGCGATATGTCTGGGAGAGGATCATGCTTCAGGCGCACCAAACCGTGCTGATTATCCGGGAGCCTTCATGGGATGAATTGGCGGCGTGGCAAGGAGGGCATAAGGAATGAGACAGATTGTGACAGCGCTCCTCACAGCAGCGCTCATAGTTGGTGGGGCAGGAGCGGGACGAGCCCAACAGGGCCGGAGCGGGAACGAGCCGCCCCGATTGACATTGGAGCAGGCGGTTCGAACTGCCATGGAAAAGCATCCGATACTTCAGTCCTCCGAATTTGCCGTGCAATCCGCGGAGGCGAGAGTGAAACAGGCGCAATCGTCGTATTACCCTCAGGTCGCTGGGGCGGGGATACAAACGAATGGATCACTCCGTAGCAATGCATTTTTGCGACCTTCGGGGTCGTTGATCCAGCCGAACCAGAGCGATATGACGGTCGGCGCGACGGCGAGCCAACTGCTCTATGATTTCGGCCAGACGAAATACAAGGTAGAGTCGCAGCGGGCGGATAGGGCCAGGTTCGAGAAAGAAGCGCTGGCGCGCCGTGCGGATGTTGTGCTCGGGGTGCAACGGACCTATCTCTCTGTGCTTAAGCGGCAGCGCTTGGTGCAAATCGCGGATGAGACCGTCCGAGAGCGGGATACTATCAAGCAGCAGGTGGATACGCTGTATCGGCATCAGATTAAATCCAAGCTGGATCTCGGGCTCGTTCAGGTGCAGCTATCGGACGCTGAATTTGCGGTGATTCAGGCTCGCAATGACTTGAGCTCGGCGTTCGCCGAATTAAACCATGCTATGGGTGTTGAAGGCGTGCCATTCTATGAATTGGAGGACGTCTCTGTCGAGGTGACCCAACCCGACCTTCTCGACTCACTGTTGTCAGAGGCGCAATCTCGACGGCCCGAGTTGCTCGCTCTCAAGGCACGTGTACGGACCGCGGAGAATCGTATGAAGGCGGCAAGTAGCCAGCACTACCCGGTTCTTCAAGTCGTTGGGAGTGCGGGTGATACCGAACACATCTCGGACAGACCCCTTGTGCAAGAAGGCGGTTGGTGGGGCGCGGGAGCAATCGTATCAGTCCCGTTCTTTACCGGTTTTCTGATTCAAAACCAGGTCGCGGAGGCCACTTCGCAAAAGCGGGAAGCCGAGAGCGTCTATCTGGCGGTTCTTCAAGACATCCAGTTACAAGTTAAGGAGAACTTCCTGGCCATGGTCACGTTGATTCAGCAGGTCAAGGTCGCGCAGCAGCAAGTGGCGATTGGCCGCGAGGCGCTGGGACTCGCCCGCCAGCGCTACAAGCTGGGTCTAAGTTCGATCGTCGAGGTCACGCAAAGCGAGGTTGCTGTCACGGCGGCGGAGACGCGCCTTGCCGAGACCCAGTACAACGCGAAGATAGCCGAGGCGCAGCTCCGGTATGCTGTGGGAGCCATGTGACGCAAATCAGGGGGCGTAGTATGTACAGGACGTTCGTTCGCTGTTCTAAGGCGTTTTCAGTTGTGTCGTTCGTGATTGCGGTCCTCGGGCTCACCGGATGCGCGGCAACCGGGTCGCGTGCGAGCGATTATCTCTCTGGATTTTCGATGGCCTCCGCAGGCCCACCCCCAAAGGCGCCGATGCCACCGGAGACGGAAGCTGCCAAGCCAACCGCATTGACGCCTGTTATGCAGAAGGAGCTGTTGGCGCGTGCGAACGAACCTGCCGGAATCAAGGCTCGTGGTCAGTAAGATCGTGCCGCCGATGATTTTTACGGGGGATGGCAAGGGCGCCCTCACCATGGAGGGATTGCGCCAGATGGGCACAGAGACCGGGCTGAAACATCTCCTGGTGTTGATTCCCAGCTCAAAATCGGTCCAGCGAGTGCAAGAGTATCCGATCATTGAGACTCAGCTGTTCGCACGAATGGACGGGGCCCTCGTGGATCTCATTGC
>JBBRRL010000084.1:0-7613 GCA_038200775.1 Nitrospirales bacterium | reverse complement strand
CAGGCCTCGCAGGGCGGAATCGTGAGGTGACTAGAGGTCTTGTTCTCTAATAACGTCGTGAACGATGAAACTGCCGGTTACATAGAGAACACTTCCACGGGTAGAGCCCAAATACTCCTAAGAAAGAATCATACATGCCCTGGCGGCGGATTCGATGGCTGTGTTGATCACAATGGCACACCGTCGGCTCGGCTCGGTCCGTCCTGACCTCAGGAACCGGCGTCTGTGTCAGCACCTTCGTATGATTGATCTCAAGAACCGGCGCTTGTGTTAGTGCCTGCGTATGAGTGACCTCTAGAGCGGGCGCTTGTATCAGCACCTGGGTATCAGTGCAGGCGATCCGTTCAATGCTTTCCGGCCTGACCTCTGGAACCGGAGCTTGGGTCATCACCTGCGTATGATGGACCTCTGGAACCGGCACAGGTCTCAGCACCTGCGTATCGGCCTTGGGTTCAGTAGAAACCGTGCGAGCTAATTTATCCAGATGTATACGTTCCGTCTGGGCAAACTGCAGCGCTTCAAAAATCTTACTCATCCTTAATCTCCTTTGGATACGCTTTTGCTTGCGGGAAGGATGATCGCGATCGCTCCCCCTAAATCACCCTCTTTGAAGCCCTCTTTTGGATAACCTGAAATGTCGGTCTCTCCCTTCGGCTTACCGTGACAAGCCAGGCATTGCTTGGTGTAGAAGAGCGGCAATATGACGCGGACACCATTATCTGGACGTCGCTGCTCTACGGCGTGATCCCCGATTCTGGGATGGCTTTTTTGAATTGCCTCGAGAGCCTGCTCCTCCTGCTCATCAGGTTTATTATCCGGGTTCCTTGGCGGGACCCCGGGCGGGCCGATCTGCCGCAACTTCAACCCAGTATCCTTCGAGAACTGCATCGCGACGGTGGTGCCGAAAGTCGCAGGGATAAAGCCCTTGAACCCTATCCCCTTCTTGTTGATTAACGGCTGAGCGTCCTGGACGGCTTTCTGCATGAAGAAGTCAAGCCTGACAAGCAGTGGTTTTGCGCGTTCCGGCAAAGAGGCAGGTGCGAGGTTGCGCAAGTCATGACCTGTCCTTGAAAGAAACTGGCTTCTCAACTGGGCCTCGAAAGCCGATGGGGAGAAACCTTTATGCTCGAGCCTTGGATTATTAATCGCCGCTTGCGCTTTTCCAACGACCACCCTTCCGGAATCGAGGAGCACCGTCAAAAGTCGGGCAGTCTCAGCCAATTCCGCAGACTCGACTGTGACGGTGTCATTGCTCCTGAAATTTTGGGCCGGCTCGAAGGGGCTTTTTGCAGGGTCGCTATTCATATGAGACTTTGGGACCTCGGTACTTCCGGCGCTATTTGTCGTTGTTCTGTCCACGGGCTTCTCTGCTGGTATCTGTGGAGTCGGAAAGGTCTTTGTGGGTTCGCTGCTTGCTGGATTTTCTGGGATCTCGCGACGCCCTGTGCTGTTTGGGGTCTCACTGTTCCCTGGAACCTTTGCAGTTTCACTGATCCCGGAACTCTTCGTGGTTCCCTCAGGAACGGCGGCAGCTCTCTGTGGATTCACGTCTGGCGACGCAACACTGACGCTTATCCCGGGGGCTTTGACGTCGACGCCGAGATAGACGATCATGGACAAAATCACCGCAAGGAGGGCAGCGAGCGTGTATGCGCTTCTGCCTTTCCAAAAATCGAAATAACCTGGCCCCCTGAAATCGGCAATGACTTCCTTGGCAATTTTGCGTGAAATCGTGGGCTGTTGATATCCAAAGCCCGTGATCAGCGCACTATCGCAGAGGATGTTCAACCTGCGAGGGATGCCTTGCGCAGTCTTCACGATCAGATTCAACGCGTCCTTCGAAAAAATAGGCCGCTTCTTGCTGCGGGCATGCGCAAGCCGATGGTCGATGTATGCGAAACTCTCGGCTTTGGTCAGCGGCGAAATCCGTGCGTGAACTGCGATTCGCTCACGCACCTGACGCAACTCGTGGCGGTTCAGCAGCGCTTCCAGCTCAGGCTGCCCCACAAGGACGATCTGCACCAGCTTTTCGGTCGACGTCTCCAGATTGGAGAGCATCCGGATGCCTTCCAGCGTTTCCGCCGGGATATTTTGCGCTTCGTCAATCACCAGGACGACCACGCCGCCATTTCGATACTCCGCAATCGACAACTCGTGGAGTTGAGTCACCATCTCGGTCGCTTGCCCGCTGACTGGTTTGACTCCCAGTTCTTTTAAAATCGTGATGAGGAGGCTCTCGAAGCTGACGCTCGGATTAAAAATGTAGATGGTTTTCTGTTTCGACTTCTCGACCGTTTCGAGATAGGAACGAAGAATCAGAGTTTTGCCTACCCCGACTTCCCCGGTAATAGCGATAAATCCCTTCCTTTGTTCGATGCCGTAGATGATCGACGCTAACGCTTCCTTGTGGCTTGGACTCAGGAAAAGGAAATCGGCATTCGGCGTCGTCTGGAAGGGTTGCTTCGTGAAGCCGTAGTAATCGAGATACATAAGACTCTTCAATTTCCTCTCACTCGAATGCTCTTCAAAAATTGCGGGAAAAGGACCATTTCAGGGACACGACCGCACGTATGCGGTCATATTCTCTAATGTTATCCTTACGTTAACAGCATTTCTAGCGACGTTGGGTCCGCACCTAGAAGCTAGAGCGAGGCCATCGTCTTGTTACAGAGTCCATCGCCGGGTGTCAACTGTACTGAAGTATCTCTGAGGTTAAATAAGTACATGATCATCCCGCGCAATGCAGCACCATATCTTGAGACGGCACTGTGATCGGCTTACGTGGGTGCCCCAAGATCCCTGATTTAACTGGCTTATCCAGCACATGCGGTCAAAGGATCAGCGGGATTACAGAGTTCTCGTGGATTTCATGAGCCCATCAGCCTGTGGAGGGGAGAAGCCCTGGAAGCCTTGATGGCGCTCCGTGAGCTCAAGGACGGAGAAAGACTGGCCGTCCACGCGCTCGGGCGCGGTGAAGATCTGCCGGAGGAGTCCGCCTTTGGCACCGACGATCTCGCCGGTAAAGACGACCCCGGCATTTCGTAGGCGGTTGATGGCCTGTTCAATATCTTCTACACGGACAGCGATGTGGTGCAGGGTCTTGTCGCCGAACTGCTTCACCCATCCAGGAACGATGCTGGTCGCACCGCGAGTATCCGGATAGCCTTGGTCAATGAACAGCGCAGGGTAGCCCGCCATTCGATAGACTTTCGCGAACCAGTCCTCATAGCTCAAGGTTTCCGAATACGCATAGCCCAAGGCCAGGAATTCTTCGGCACGCTGGTCAATATCCATTGTCCGGATCGTGATGTGGTCGATCACGGGGATAAAGCCGACGCCTGTTTCCTCCAGTTTCGACTTGAGCAGCCGCGCGGCCGAATTGCGCGACACATAATCGTCGACCAGATGGACGAAAAGCTTTTCAAGCTCAGCGGCGGAGGTGATTGTCAAAGGCGTCGTATTCACGAATGCCACTTACTGTGTATCGATCTGAGCGCGCTGCAAGCGGCCACTGTAATCCACGTAGATCGTCTTCCATTCGCTGAACGTGTCGAGCGCAGCCTGTCCCGCCTCTCGATGGCCATTGCCGGTCTGGCGCATTCCCCCGAACGGCAGGTGCACCTCGCTCCCGATCGTGCCGGCATTGACATAGACAATTGCGGTCTGAATATCCCGCATGGCCCGATAGGCTCGGTTGATGTCTTGGGTATAGATGGAAGTGGAGAGCCCATATTTGACTTCGTTGTTGACCCGGATCGCTTCATCCAGATCCTTTACCTCGATGATGCCGAGCACTGGCCCGAAGATTTCTTCCCGGGCAAGCTGCATCGCCGGAGTTACCTGATCCAATAACGTGGGCTCGTAAAAATACCCCTTGGGATAGGCGTCATCGGCCAGCGCCTTCCCTCCGGTCAGTAGGCGCGCTCCTTCTTGCTGACCCAGCCGGACGCGTTCGTGCACACGTTCACGTTGAGCCTCGTTGACCAACGGGCCCATCTCGGTCTCCGGCTCGAGCCCATTGCCGATGCGAAGTTTGGCCATGCGCGTAAGCAGTTTCTTTGTCAACGCCTCCTTGACCGGTTTGTGCACGATGAGCCGGCTGCAGGCCGTGCACCTTTGGCCGGTGGTCCCGTATGCGCTCCACACAATTCCATCCACCGCGAGGTCCAAATCAGCATCTTCTATGACGATGATCGCATTTTTTCCGCCCAACTCCAGCGCAACCCGCTTGTACCGCCGCGCGGCCTCTTCCGCGACTTTCCCCCCGGTTTGGGTCGAGCCGGTAAATGAAATGACGGCGACGTCGTCATGGCTGACAAGCCACTCCCCGAGCTTTGGGTTCTGCCCCTGCACAAGGTTCACTACTCCTGGCGGCATGCCGCAGTCTTCGAGGACCTTGACGAAGCGCGCCGCACAGACCGGCGTTTCGGGAGATGGCTTTAGGACGACCGTATTGCCGAGGATCAACGCCGGAAACATCTTCCACGCGGGAATGGCAATCGGAAAGTTCCAGGGCGTGATCAATCCCGCGACGCCCAGCGGCTCCCGCACGCATTGCGCCGCCTTATCGGGAAGTTCCGAAGGCACCACCTGGCCGAACTGGCGGCGCCCCTCGGCCCCCATGTAGTACGCCATGTCGATCGCTTCCTGCACATCGCCCCGGCCTTCGGCCAGGACTTTGCCCATCTCGGACGTCACCGTACGCCCGAGCTCTTCCTTGTGCTGTATCAGTTGCTCTGCAACTTTAAAGAGAATCTCTCCGCGACGGGGCGCCGGAGTCCGTCGCCACGGCTCAAATGCGTGTCGCGCCGCAGCGACGGCGGCATTCAAATCATCAAGGTCAGAATCGGCACACCGGCCAACCAACTCCCCTGTCGCCGGGTTCCTGCTGTCAAAAGTCTTTCCAGCCTTGCTCGAAACCCATTGGCCGTCGATGAAGTTATTGAAGATCATTTGAATTTTTTGCCTATTTCACCCGCCCACCAAGCAGAGCCTGCTCGACCCGAAGGCCTGATGATATTTAAGGCCGCCGGGGTAATTTTTCTGGTCCGTGTTTGTTTTCTTAACCAGAGGTCCTTTCTCATTTCACCCGCCCGCCCCAGGTCGGCCTAGACCGACCTTTTTCCCGCGGGACGACCCTTCTCGCGTGTGAGCACCCCTTCCAGCACGTTCAGGCCTTCATCGATCTCATCGCGCGTGATATTGAGCGGAGGACTGATGCGAATCGAATTCCGGCCGCAGGATAATAGAAGGAGCCCCCGGGTGAACGCGTCGCGGACGATATCATCCCGCTCTGCTTCGGCGCGTTCTTTGGTGTGTTGATTCCGAACAAGCTCGATCCCGATCATGAGGCCCCGGCCGCGGATCTCGCCGATCCAAGGACAACGATGTTGCATCGCCCGCAATTTCTGCTGGATGTACCCGCCCTGCTCTGTAGCGTTCCGCATGAGCCCTTCCTTCTCGATGATATCGAGCGTCGCCAGGCTGGCCTCGCACGCTACTGGATTCCCGCCGAAAGTCGAGGTATGCGATCCCCGCTCCCAGGACACAATTTTCTTGCGCGCAATAATGGCGCCGAGCGGCAGGCCGCCGCCGAGCGCTTTCGCCATACAAATGATGTCGGGAACGACCTTGGCGTGGTCGATCGCGAAGAATTTTCCCGTGCGGCCCATTCCGGCTTGCACCTCATCATCTATCAATAGGATTCCGTGGCGGTCGCAGAGCCGGCGAAGACCGGTGAGAAACGAGTCAGGCGGTACTATGATTCCCCCTTCGCCTTGAATCGGTTCCACAACAATGGCCGCGGTCTCCTCCGCGGGGAGAACGGTGCGGAACAGCACTTCTTCAATATACTCTAAGCATTCCCGCGCCGGATCAGACGACCGGCTGCGATAGGAACACGGATAGTGCGCGTGAAAAACGCCCGGCAAGAGCGGCGAGAAACCACGGCGCTGGACCGGTTTGCTCGAGGTCAGCGACACGGCCCCCAGTGTCCGTCCATGAAAGGCATTATAAAAGGCCAGGATATAGGGACGTCGGGTGGCATGACGCGCAAGCTTTATGGCAGCTTCGACGGCTTCCGCGCCGGAATTGCATAGATAAACCTGGTTCGGGCCGCGTCCAGGCGCCATGCGCGCCAGCCGTTCGGCCAAGCGGATATAGGCAGGGTAATAAAAATCGGCGAATGAGAAATGGATCAATCGCCCGGCCTGAGCCGTGATTGCGCCGACGACCTCCTTATGACCGTGCCCGGCGGCGCTGACGGCAATCCCTGCAGTGAAGTCGAGATAGCAGTTCCCGTCAACGTCCCAGACATGACAGCCCGCTGCGCGATCCACCACGAGCGGGTACGCCGGCGTGGCGGACGGCACCACATAGCGGCCGCTGCGCTTCAGGAATGCCCGTGCCCGGGGGCCCGGGGGATGTGTCCGGATATGTAGTGTCGGCATTCTGTGGGCCCGTATACACCCTACAATTACTCTACTGCGCGGCAGGCATGAAGGCAAGTTTTCCGTCCCGTGAAATCACTACCACGGCATCGACACGGACGCAAATTAGCCGCGTCTCAATGCGGCAGCAATCTTGCGCGGGAGCGGATCTGCTTGCAGACCTTCAAGAGGTAGAGGGAGCGCCAGCGACCAGTTAGGTCGTTCGGTCGTGGTGCCGGGAAGATTCGGACGCTCCTCGACGGTCAGCGCATCATCAAGTGTCGCGATGACGAGCCTCGATGGGGCGGTTGCAAGGAGCCGATAGGTCCGCTCGACGATCTGTTGAGCCGGCGCGGTCTTTTTGAGTCTCGTGGTCTTACGCAGGCGCTGATAAATTTCTGTGAGCCCCTCCACGTTGGGTTTGAGACCGAGCCTTCGCTGTAGACGAAGGTCGCTGCCGTTCCACAGACCTTTGATTGTGGGTAGATCATGATTGGTCACCGCCGCGAGCGCCAGTTCCGGAAACTGACTGGGCGGAACTTTTTCAAACCATAGCAAACGGTAGGACAAGATTCTGTGGGTTGCGAGCTGCTTTCGCATGCTCTCCTCGACTGTCCCCAGATCCTCGCCCACGACGACTGCTCCGGCGCGGTGACTTTCGAGCGCAAGGATCCTCAGCAGATCCTTCGCGGCATAAGTCACATATGCGCCCTCCCTGGCCGTCATCCCCTGCGGAATCCAGAACAATCGGAAGAGTCCCATCACATGATCGATGCGCAGCCCTCGCGCATGCCGCAATGTCGCGCGCACAGTCTCGATGAACGGACCATACGCGGCGGCACGCAATTTATATGGTACGAATGGCGGCAGGCCCCAATTTTGTCCGTCGGCGCTGAACTCATCAGGAGGCGCTCCCACCGTGGCGCCTTTGGCGAGCAAATCCTGCCAGGCCCAGGCATCCGCTCCGCCCGGGTCGAATCCGATCGGCAGGTCATGCAGGAGCCCGATGGATCGGCCGGCTCTTCGCACCTGTTCATCGAGCAACCATTGCACCCACTCATGGAATCTCACCCTGGTCGCTTCTTTTTTTTGAAATTGCCTCACGTGGGAAGAAACGGGCTGTTGATAGGGAGCCGGCCATTGTCGCCAGTCTCGTCCGTACCGCTCTGCCAGCGCGCAAAACGT
>JBBRRL010000083.1:0-7644 GCA_038200775.1 Nitrospirales bacterium | reverse complement strand
GGTAACGAAGATGCCCCTTAAAGCAGGGGCTCCCGGCATTATCGAGCAAACTTTCACGAACAAGAGGTCTCAGATGGCCGAGGCGGATAAGAAGGGGCTGGTCCTGAATGTGATCGTCGCTGAGTTCAATGCGTTGCGCGGCGAGATCAAGGAGCGTAGCTCATACGCGTACACTCTCCTCAACATCAATATCACCGCAACTACTGCTGTCGCCGGGTTCGTGCTCTCCGACAAAGCGAGTCCAATACTGCTGCTCATTCTGCCACTCCTCTCGCCGGCACTAGGCATGCTGTTTGTCGATCACGCTTACAATATCGATAACATTGGTGACTACATAAAATTACGTATTCGTCCGCTCGCCAACGCTGCGGCCGGTGATTCGGGCCTGTTTGGATATGAAGATTTTGTCGCGGAGTATGAACAGAAGAAACTCTTGCGGATTTTGCCGCTCGGTCTGCCTCTGACCTTGTTGTTTGCAGGTCCCCCTTTTGCAGCGTTGCTATTCTCCTGGGCCGAACTCAAAGACTCTTGGGCTTGGGGCCTGTGGATCACCGGTCTCCTGCTGTTTCTGGCGTTTATCGCGCTCTGGTGCAGATTTCTGTATGCCCCATATCGCGTTCAAAAAAAGAAACGGACAAAAAAAGGTCCTGGATAGTGGTCGCGCCGGGGATGCGTTGGTAATGTCCTCAAGAAAGCAACTGCGTGTGGGGCTCATCCACTGGGCCATGCCGCCGACCACGGGTGGAGTCGAATCACACGTCGCTGACTTGGCCCTTGCCCTAACGGAGCTTGGCTGCGCGGTAACAGTCCTGACCGGCGAAGCGTCGCCTGCCCCGTTGCGCGGCGTCGAGATTAACCATGTACCCTTATTAAACCTTGACGTCCTCCGGAACCCCCGCCCGGCTCCAGACATCGAGACAGCGCAAATGCAGGCGCTCAGGGAAGCCATCGCCGCACGCCGGCTTCAGATTGTTCACGGGCACAACCTGCATCATTTTTTCGCGGGACCTGCCCTTGCGCTCAACGAACTCCGTCCGCAGCTAGGGTTTCGTTTGCACCACACCTTTCACGAAACATGGCCCGATGTCCTTCACCAGCGTCCCGTCTACCGGCGATGGGACGGGAATTATGCCGTGTCCCGCTGGGTGCAGGACGGATGCAGCCGCCACATCGGCTTCACCCCGCAGTTCCGCCCTCTTGGGGTGGACGTTCAGCGCTTCCGCGCCCATCGACCGACCATGGCGGACCGCGACGTGTTCGTGATTCTACATCCAGCGCGGGTGCTTCCCTGGAAGGGAGTGCACGTGTCAGTCGCGATGCTTGGACTGCTCCGGCGAAGAGGGATCGCGGCTCGACTCATCATTACCGATACGCAGCGGATCATAGATTGGAACGAAGAGCTTATTTCCTATCGGGAGAAAATCCTTGAGCTTGTGTGTCGCGAGAGGATAGCGCACATTGTCGAATTTCGGTCTGTCCCGTACGGTGACATGCATCGGCTCTACGAAGAGGCCGACATAGTCGTCTATCCCACCGTAGGCGATGAACCCTACGGCCTGGTACCGCTTGAAGCGATGAGCATGGGGCGTCCCATCGTCGGCTCGCGCTCCGGCGGCATCACCGAGACGATATTGGACGGCGAGACCGGCTTTTTAGTCGAACGTAATAACCCAGTCGCGCTGGCGGATTGCGTTGCACGGTTATTGCGGGACCCGCCGCTCGCGCGGCGGATGGGCCGAGCTGGTCGCCGGCATGTCATGGCCAATTTCAATGGACAGGAATATGCCAGGCGGCTTCTTGAGTGCTATCTCTCAAACTGAGACAGGGAAAGGCCTGATCGTTCGATGGCACTGCGGCGCGGCCTTCACGAATGGACATGGTCAATGCTCGCCTCTCATAGCGACGCAGCTGTTGTCCGCGCTGCTCGTCATGCAGTTCACTGGCTCATCGAATATTTGCACGCCGAGAATCATGATTTTGTCACTAACGGCGAAGCGCGGCTTTTGGGATGCCTCGGTCCGACGGCTACGACCATCCTCGATGTGGGCGCGAATCGAGGTGGGTGGGCTCTTGAGGCGCGCAGGCGCTGCCCCAATGCGACGATTTACTGCTTTGAAATCGCCTCTGAAACCCGAGCGCGTCTCTTGGAAAACACAGCGGGTGTTGAGCGAATCAATGTTCTCGACTTGGGTTTGGCGGAAGCCGCCGGCTGCGAGCAAGTGAAATATTACGCTGAACGAGATGCTGTGACATCCATGTTTGATTATCCTCACCCTGAAGGTCACGTGTGGAATAAGGAGCGGGTTCAGGCAGGCGATGACTTTGTGAAAGATCAAAAACTGGCGCACATTGACCTGCTCAAAATTGATACCGAGGGAGCAGACTTCCGTGTGCTCCGCGGCTTCGATGCCACGCTGTCACGGGGTGCGATTTCTGTAGTCCAGTTTGAATATGGTTATGCGTGCATTCTCGCCCGGGCACTGCTAATCGATTTTTACGAGTACCTTGCGCCAAAGAACTATGTCATAGGGAAGCTGCATCCACGCCGTGTTGATTTTCGTCCGTACCGCCTGGCAGACGAAAATTTCTTTGGTCCAAACTTTGTTGCCGTACACCGCAGTCATTTGGCACTCATATCGGCCTTGGCCGGGGACGGAAATTGACAGGGCAAGGTGCCGCCATGGAGCAGTTCACCGAGACAAATCGGATCGCGTTGGTTGCAGGTGTCACGGGGCTTGTTGGCAACGAGTGCTTGCGCTTGCTGTCGAATGACGCCCCGGTTGCAGAGGTCCGCGCCTTAGTGCGGCACCCCTTGGCGCCGGAAACCTTGGGACCGCGCACCCGAGAGTACATCACAGACTTTGACGAACTCCACAATCACCAGGATTGGTTTCAAGTGCACTGGGTGTTCTGCGCGCTTGGGACCACCATGCGCAAAGCTGGATCCCGGGAGGCATTTCGTCGCGTGGATTATGAATACCCGCTGGCTATCGCCAGGCTTGCCCTGTCGCGCGGGGCAAACCACTTCCTGTTGGTCAGCGCCATCGGGGCGAACCCTCGCTCCCCTTTCTTCTACAATCGCATCAAGGGGGAACTGGAAGAGGCGGTGGGAGCACTTGGTTACCGGTCACTCACAATTGCACGCCCCTCCCTTTTGCTGGGTGAGCGCCAGGAGTGGCGTTTCGGCGAGGAGGTCGCCAAGCGCCTGGGGTGGATCTTGCCATCACGGTGGCGTCCAGTACACGCCTCCCAAGTGGCGGCAGCGCTCGTTCAGTCTGCGCATGCCTCTCTACCCGGGGTACAGATCCTGGAAAATGAAGCTTTGCGTAGTCTGCGCAGCCTTACGGGAGGTTGATATGTCCGATTCAGATGCTCTTCATCCGATCATTTATGTGCGCGGGTACGCGATGTCCCAGGACGAAATCGATGAGACGACGGCCGATCCGTTCTGCGGCTTCAATCTCGGCTCCACGGTCTATCGCGCGACTCTGGAAAAAGACAAGCCTCCCAAGAAATTCGTGTTTGAGTCCCCTGTGGTACGTTTGGGGTCTGACTTTGGTTACACCGATGTCTTTGGACTGGACATCATGGACACGGATTGGGAAGGCGATCCCGACTGGAACGGGGGCATTCCCCGCCAAGCAATCATTGTCTATCGCTACTATGAGCAGGGCCTCGATGCTCCTTGGGACCGGAAAGACCCCAACAATAGAGGAATTTGCAACCGGCTTGAGCAAACTGATCCTGCGTGTTCGGGATCTGGTGTGCCAGAACAAGGACAATAAGGTGCGGCGTCAGGATTTCCGCTGATATTTGGTCGTGCATTCGATGGACGGCCTGGTATGCCGCGCATTCCTCCAAAACCCGGAATTAGACGACGCCGACGCTCGGGGCTGCGTCGACAAGGTATTTACGTATGCTACACCGCACAACGGTATTGAAATAGCCGGCTTCAATGTCCGGGGTTGGCTAACCGCCAACGACATGGATAATTTTCAATCAGAAGAGGATGTCCGAATACCTCAAACTTGAAGCTCTATATAAGAAGACGAAACGGGTGGACTGATTACCTGAAGAGTCTTTTCCTTCCAAACGATTCTTTTGCATGATCGGCACCAACCGAGGCGACCACCAGGTGGCTCGCGGACTCTCGCGCACTTTTGTCCGTCATGGCGGCGATGGCTTGGTGAAAATCGAAAACGCTTCCGTCTGGGGGGTGAATGCCAAGGGGCAAATGTCCGCCCCGTGCGCAACCGCATATACCTACCGATCACACTCGGGGTACTTTAGGATCGTTAATAGCGAAGAGGCGTACCAAAATCTGAGCCGCTTCCCCTTTGGGGATATGCGGGGAGACATCTGGCTGGATATCGAGGAGGTCCGTTTACCGACAGCAATTCAGGACAAGGAAGTCAATGCCCTCTACCAATTTGAGGTGCTGGCTTCGCCACGAGGTAAGCGGTGGTATCTCACACGGCGGATAGCAGAAGAGGATTCCGTTGCCTGCCGTACCCACGAGGAGCTGATAGATCCCAAAACTAAGGACAGGCGGAGCATAATCCTATCTACTATTTTCTTGTCAAAGCGAGCGCGCGTCAATCCAAAGCGCCGTTCTCTGGCCTACAGCATGACGCTCGGAGTCCGCGTCCCGGACTACGAGATCGACCGCAAGTTCTGGCCTGACGGACATTACGAAGGCGGGTATCTCTTCCGTGATTCCGTGGTTATCGAGATCGTCCCTCCTCCGGAAGAAGATGGCGCAGACTGGAAAGTCACCTTTGACTGGCAAAGTGACAATATCGGTCCAGCGAGCCAACTACTAACACCCACCAAAGTGAAAGGCGGCAACGTGGAACTCAATGTCGGCGTTGAGAGCGGGACCACTCCGGGTATCACCGGCCAGCTCAGGTTTATCGTGTCCGAATGGAATGACTAATGAACGATGGAAGATTACTCCGCTCTGATTGGCGCTACCACGACGGCGGTGCCATACGCCAGCACCTCGGTGATTCCAGGTCCGATCTCGTTGGCATCATAGCGCATTGCAATAATGGCATTGGCGCCTCGCTGCTCGGCGTGTTGAACCATTACGTTAAATGCATCCTCTCGCGCTCGCTCGCAGAGATCTGTGTATAAGGTGATGTTTCCTCCAAAAATCGCCTGAATACTAGCCCCGATATTGCCAATGACACTCCGCGAGCGGACGACGATGCCCCGCACCACGCCAAGGTTCTTCGTCAGCCGATAACCAGGGATCTCATTGGCACTGCTTATGAACTGAGCATTCAGAGCCGTCATGCCACCCTCCGTCAACCGGGAGACAATATTCGAAGGTACGTGCGAGGGTCAATAGGGCACCGCCACCTTAGCTCTGTGCCGATTCTTTGGCACTCCAGACCATTAGATCCGAAGCGCTTCCGGCCATGACAGAGGACAGGAAACCAGCGGTTCGGAACGCCTCTTCGAAGACACTTGCTCAGCCTCATAATGAGATCATCTTCTGAAGGTCTTAACGTCCTCTTCCATCCTTTGAAACTGCCTGTACATATGCCCGCAAGACAGCATTCATTCGGGTCTGGTATCCGGGTCCCTGGTGTTTGAACCATTCCACGACATCCTCGTCGAAACGAACTGAGAGATGGGTTTTGGGTTTAGGTGTCAAAACGGCGGCAGTGGTCCAGAATTTTTCATCAGTCTGGGGAATATCGCTGTAGTCAATATTCCGATCAGATAGCTGTCTCAAGCGTTCCCAATTAGTTCTGCGGCGATGTGATTTGGTCTTGGTAGATTTTGCGCTCATCTTTATTCCCTTTCCTCACAGAAATAATCCGCATACGCTGTTCCCGTAAAGTGCACGTCATCACCACCACAATATCTTGCATTGAACCAACGGCGATAAACCGGTCCTCTCCGTAGTTCTTTCGATCATCCAGACGAATAAGAACCGGCTTATCGAAAATTTGCTTGGCGTCCTCAAAATCAATGCCGTGTTTAGCGATGTTCTGATGGTTCTTTGCTTCATCCCACTCAAAGTCCATTGACTGTATAGTATATACAAATGTATGTACAATCTCTAGAGTAGCTTTGTAGCGTTCTTAGGGCCACTCTTTCCTTCGGGGCGAGGTCTTTCACCCGCTTGCCGAGCGTGCGAAGCGGGTGTTACGATGACGCTCCATGGCGACCTTGGAACAACCATCTCACATCGCACCTCCCGCCGGGTCTGGCATCCAGAAGGAGCAGGTGGTGCAGAGGATGTTCTCCTCCATCGCCCACTACTACGATCTCAATAACTCGCTTTTAAGCTTTGGGCTGCATTACCGATGGAAACAGCAGTCGGTCGCCTTCGTGCCCCTGGGGAGCCAACACGTACTGGACGTCGGATCCGGCACAGGCGACCTAGCGCTGCTTGCGGCCCGACGACTCGGGCCGGAGGCGCGGGTTCTCGCAGCCGATCTCAATCATTCAATGCTCGCGGTTGGGCTCAGTAAAGTGCGGCGCGCAGCGCTCGAAGACCGCATTCTCTCGGTGCAGGCCAATGCCGATGGAATATGCGCTTTTGACAAGGCCTTCGATGCCGTAACGACCGGCTTTTGCTTGCGCAATGTCGGCGATCTACCCAAGGCCCTGCGAGAGATCCATCGGGTTCTGAGGCCGGGTGGCCGGCTGGTGTGCCTGGAATTCTCGCGTCCCCTGACCCCCTGGCTGCGGCGCCTCTATGATTGGTACTCCTTTTCATTGCTGCCATTTATCGGGGAGAAGGTCTCCGGTGACACCACCGGCGTGTATGAGTATTTGCCGGCGTCGATACGGAGCTTTCCCGATCAAGAGGGACTTCGGCGCGAGATGCAAGACGCCGGGTTTGGCACCGTGGACTATTACAACCTGACCGGCGGCATCGTCGCCATTCACGTGGCGGTGAAATGAAACGGATCCTGTATATCTTCATGCCGTGCAAGCAAATCTATCCGCTGGGATGCACCTATCTCGCGGACTTCATCCACAAACGGCATCCCGACATCACGCAGCAGATCCTAGACCTTTCCCTGATCCCGCTGAAGAACCGAACCCAGGCAGTCCGCGAAACAGCCGAGCAGATGCGGCCGGATCTCGTCTGCTTCTCCTGGCGGGATATTCAGATCTTCTCTCCCCATGAAGGCGATGCCTCGCTGGAGCAGGCCTTCAATTTTTACTACTCTTCCAATCCGCTGACAAAGCTGAAGGCGTCGTTTTCCGGCCTCCGATCGATGTACCGCTATTATGCCGGCATTCGCACGAACCTCTCTTATGCATGGCTGATCCAAAAGACGTGTCCTGACGCGCAGATCCTGATCGGCGGAGGAGCATTTGGGGCATTCGCCGAGCAGTTGATCGAAAAGTTGCCGCCGGGAACCATTGGGATTCTCGGAGAGGGCGAAACCGCGGTGCTGAAGATTGTAGAGGGACTTCCCCTCACAGGAGAGCGTTTTATTACAAGAAACGAAGGACGCGTGGTAAAGGGAACCGGTCAATCTTACACAGATCTTAATGATTTCACCGTCGACCTCCCGTACATCACGTCAATTCTTCCCCAGTACAGAGCCTACGCATCAGATTGCATCGGGGTGCAGAGCAAGCGCGGCTGTCCGTACGATTGCGCGTTCTGCC
>JBBRRL010000082.1:0-7688 GCA_038200775.1 Nitrospirales bacterium | reverse complement strand
TGGACCGCTCGGCGCTGCTCGCACAGATCCTTTTGGAAATGGAGCAGCTTTGCGATCCCGTGATACACTCCTTAAATAACGCGATGGAGGAGTACCGGAAGGCCTGTTCAACGCTTGGTAAAGCCGTCAAGGTCATTCTAACCGGGGGCGGCAGCGTTCAGGGGCTGGCAATCGCGATCGCGGCGGACGGCGCCTTGTGCGTTCGAAAACCCGACAGTTCGGTGATCGAAATACGAGCCGGCGATGTAGTACACTTGCGTTGACCGACTCATTACAATTGTACTCTCACAGCCTATGCGTCTCTTTGCTATCGATATCGGTAACAGTAACGTTGTTTTAGGCGTCTTTGAGGATCAGCGGCTGGTCGCTGACTGGCGCATCGGCACAGACCCGGCAAGAACCACCGATGAGTACGGCATTCTGCTGGTGGACCTGCTGCGGGCCAAAGGTATCCTTCCCGACGCTCTTGATGCGGTCGTGTTATCAAGCGTGGTGCCGCCGCTGACGTCCTTGTTCGAAGAGCTGTCCGAAAAATATTTTCACCGCAAGCCCCTCACCATCTCCTCGGAACTTCAGACAGGGTTAAAGTTGCGGTATGACAATCCGGCGGAGATTGGTAGCGATCGAATTGTGAACGCGGCTGCCGCCTTTCGGCGATATGGCGGACCGCTGATCATCGTGGATTTTGGCACGGCCACCACCTTCTGCGTCGTGACGGAGGAAGGGGAGTATCTCGGAGGTGCGATTGCGCCCGGTATCCGCATCTCGGCCGAGGCGCTGTTTCGACACGCGGCGAAGCTGCCGAAGATCGAGCTCGTGCGTCCGAAATCGGTGATCGGACAGGATACGGTTTCCAGCATGCAAGCGGGGATCATCTTTGGGTATGCGGGCCTGGTGGACGAAATCGTCACCCGCATGCAACAAGCCATCGGTCGGGATTGCCATGTTTTGGCAACCGGCGGCCTCGCGGGCCTCGTAGCTTCCGAATCACGGACGATTCGGGAAGTCACGCCGAATCTTACTCTCGAAGGGCTCGCGTTGGTGTATCACCTGAATCTTCCCTAGTTTCAAAAAGAAAAAATCCACATAATCGATGGCTTGGCTTGATTCGGACTCATGGATGGCTATCTACATTAGGCCTAAGGGGAACCCGTATGCATGAAGAAAAAGAAATACCTGAAAAATCAACAGAGTATAACCAAGCCCCGCCTAGCGATGGAGAGCAGCCAATCTCGTCCACCGATACCGACGCGCAATTAGCCCAAGAGCGCTATCTCCGCCTGGCAGCAGAGTTTGAGAACTATAAAAAACGCGCTCAAAAGGATCAGGATGAATATCGAAAATACTCCAACGAGCGGCTTCTGAAAGACCTGCTTCCGGTTATTGACAATTTACAGCGTGCGCTTCAACACAGCCATATCTCGGACAAGCAGGGGGGCGTGCTCCAGGGTATTGAACTAACGTCGAAAAAGGCTCTTGAAGTTCTGTCCCGGTTCGGGGTGAAACCCATTCTGAGCGTGGGATTGCCTTTTGACCCGGCAGTGCATGAAGCAGTGGCAAAAGTAAACGGCAAGGGGCACGAACCCAACACCATCGTCGAGGAATTCGAAAAGGGATACTACCTTCATGACCGCGTGCTTCGTCCGGCCATGGTCACGGTCGCCGAGTCCGCGCCAACCGATGGTAAACATTCTGAGGCTGACTGACATTAATTTTTCTCGTGCAATTTACAGGAACCGCTATAGATTTCAGCAACAGCAGTATAGAGGAAGGAGAGTGAGCACATGGGCAAGGTAATCGGGATTGACCTCGGAACAACAAACTCGTGTGTGGCCATCATGTCGGGAGGCGATCCCGTCGTCATTGCCAACGCCGAAGGAAATCGGACCACGCCGTCGGTGGTAGGCATTACCGACAAGGATGAACGACTGGTCGGGCAAATCGCCAAGCGCCAGGCGATTACGAATCCGGAAAACACAATCTATTCAATCAAGCGATTAATCGGACGCAAGTTCGAATCGCGCGAGGTCCGCGAGGCCATGAAGCGGCTGCCCTACAAGGTCGTGCCTGCTCCGAACGGAGACGCGCATGTCGAGATCAGGGGCAAGCGCTACAGCCCGGCTGAGATCTCCGCCATGATCCTGCAAAAAATGAAGCAGACCGCCGAAGACTATCTCGGGGAGCCCGTCACCGAAGCCGTCATTACGGTCCCGGCCTATTTCGACGATAGCCAACGCCAGGCGACGAAGGACGCCGGCCAAATCGCCGGCCTGAACGTGCTGCGTATCATCAACGAGCCCACGGCGGCTTCACTGGCCTATGGCCTCGATAAAAAGAAAGATGAGCGCATCGCTGTGTATGACCTTGGTGGAGGAACTTTTGATATCTCCGTTCTGGAGATCGGCGAAGGCGTCTTTGAAGTGAAGTCCACCAACGGGGACACATTCCTCGGCGGCGACGACTTCGATCTTCGGGTCATGGATTGGCTCGTCGATGAGTTTAAAAAGGATCAGGGCATTGATCTAAAGAAAGACCGCATGGCGCTTCAGCGCCTCAAGGAAGCGGCCGAGCGGGCCAAGATTGAGCTTTCGTCCTCTCCGGAAACCGAGATCAACCTCCCATTCATTACGGCGGACGCCAGCGGGCCCAAACATCTCGTGATCAAACTCTCCCGCTCCAAACTGGAGCAACTCGTGGACGATCTTGTTCAGCGCACGCTTGACCCGTGCAAAAAAGCTCTGTCGGACGCGGGCGCCAGTTCGAAGGACATCGACGAGGTCGTGCTCGTCGGCGGCATGACCCGCATGCCGAAAATTACTCAACTCGTGCGTGAATTTTTCGGCAAGGAGCCCCACAAGGGAGTCAACCCCGACGAAGTGGTGGCCATTGGGGCGGCGATTCAGGGGGGCGTGCTCAAGGGCGATGTCAAAGACGTCCTTCTCCTGGACGTGACACCCCTGACGCTCGGCATTGAAACCTTGGGCGGAGTCACCACTCGCCTGATCGAGCGCAATACCACCATCCCGACCAAAAAGAGTCAGACGTTCTCCACGGCAGCGGATGGACAAACAGCAGTGACCATCAATGTGCTGCAAGGCGAGCGCGAGATGGCATCCGACAATAAGTCTCTGGGGCACTTTGACCTTGTAGGCATTCCGCCAGCCCCACGTGGTATGCCCCAGATCGAGGTGAGCTTTGACATTGATGCCAACGGCATCGTGCATGTCTCTGCCAAGGATCTGGCGACGCAAAAGGAGCAATCAATCCGGATTACCGCATCGGGCGGATTGAGCAAGGACGATATCGATAAAATGGTCAAGGACGCGCAGGCCCATTCCGCGGACGATAAGAAGAAGCGAGAACTCGTCGAGGTCCGCAATGAGGCTGACAATCGCGTCTACAGCGTTGAGAAACTGCTCACGGAACATGGTGATAAAATCGGCGAAGATGAGCGCAAAAAGATTCAAGACGAGATCGCCGCTGCTCGGGAAGCAATGAAAGGCGAGGATCCCGAGGCCATCCGAAACGCCACGCAGAATCTCGTCAAGGCCTCGCAAAAGATCGGTGAGGAGATGTACAAGAAGACTGCCGGCGCCACGGCGGGGGCTAATCCCGGCGGCCCGGCGCCTGGCGAATCGGCGGAGACCCAGGGCAACGGGCAGCCCGGCGGGCAGGACCAGGATCGCGTGGTCGACGCGGAATACACAGAAGTTGACAAAGACAAGAAGTAAGGCCTTAATGTACTTAAGGTATTAACCTATATGGTAAAACGCGATTACTACGAAGTCCTGGGTGTTGAACGAAACGCCACCGATGAAGATCTTAAACGGTCTTACCGGAGGCTGGCCCGGCAATTCCATCCCGACACGTTGACGGGCGAACAGGAGAAAAAGGTCGCGGAGGAAAAATTCAAGGAGATCAGTGAGGCTTATGCCATCCTCAGCGATCAGGAAAAGCGTCGCCGCTATGACACGTTCGGCCACGGCGAGGGCGGAGGGTTCGACGGCTTCAACCGTGGCAACTTCGGTGACATTTTTAACGACATCTTTGACGACTTCTTCGGAGGCCGACAGGGGGGCGGCGGCGGCCGTGCCACCCGCGGCTCCGACATCGAGTATAGCCTCACGATTTCATTTGAGGACGCTGTCTACGGCAAGGAAGTAAAGCTCAACGTCCCTCGCTGGGAAGCGTGCCCAGAATGTCAGGGCAGTGGCGCGAAGGGTCCCGAGCACATCAAGACTTGCCCCGGCTGCAAAGGCGCAGGGCAACTTCGATTCCAGCAGGGCTTTTTCACCATCAATAAAACGTGCGGCCGGTGTCAGGGAACAGGACAGCAGATCACCGCCCTGTGCGCGAACTGCCGAGGCGCCCGTCAACTTCAGAAGGACCGGACGTTGAGCGCCCACATCCCAGCCGGTGTCGAAACGGGCACCTTGCTCCGTCTGGCGCAGGAGGGGGAAAAGGGAGAGAACGGTGGACCGGCAGGCGATCTGTTTATCCAGATTACCGTCTCGCCTCATGCCACTTTTGCGCGCAAGGGAAACGATCTCATCTGTGAAGTTCCTGTCGGATTCGCAGCCGCATCCCTCGGAGCCAAGATCAAAGTCCCGACCTTGAAGAGTGATGATATGGTTATCAAGATCCCGCCCGGGACTCAGCATGACAAGATCTTCCGCATCAAAGGTCTTGGCGTCCGCAGCCTGCGTGAGAATATCACCGGCGATCAACTGGTCCGGGTAAAAGTGCAGATTCCTACCAAGCTTACGGCCAAGCAGAAGGAGCTGCTGGAAGAATATGCCAGTGTCAGTGGTGAGGAACTGGACATGCCAAGTGACGGTATGCTGGATAAGATGAAAAACATGTTCGATTGACAACTCCGGATACCTCGAGGCATGCCGGTCTTTTTCATTGAGCCGGAAGCGTTGCAAAATGATGGCATCGCAGTCACCGGCGCTCTCGCGCATCATCTCATCGACAGTCTCCGCGTTCAGCCTGGCGAAGAACTCTGGCTTGGACTCTCTCGTGGTCCCCGCTTTCGTATCCGCGTCCTCCGCGTCGAGCCGGGCCAGCTGACCGCCAGGATCCTCTTCACTTCCAACCCTCCTATAAGAGCCCTTCCGCTCATTACCATCGGACTCAGCCTGATCAAGAACGAACATATGGACTGGGCGATTCAGAAAGCCACAGAGTTGGGTGTGACGCGTTTGGTTCCGTTGACCACAATGCGTTCGGTCATCCGACTGCCGGCAGAGCGGATTCCTCATCGGACGGACCGCTGGCAGACCATTGCGCATGAAGCCGCCCAACAGAGCATGCGCTGGGACATACCCGAAGTGACTGCGCCTATATCGTTAGAAGAATGGTGCGAGCAAGAGCACGACACTGCTTGCCGATTGTTGTTGTGGGAAAATCCTCAAGGAACGCCGCTCAGAAAATCTTTGCGCGACAAGCCCAATCCGGGGACACTCGCTGTGGGGGTCGGTCCTGAAGGTGGGTTTGACGCACAGGAAGTCACCCACGCCGAACGCTACGGATTTGAGAGGGTATCAATGGGTCCGAGAATTCTGCGGACCGAGAGCGCCGTGTTGACCGTATTGGCGATTATTCAATATGAATGGGGTGACGTGGAATAGATTACGCATGAAATAATCTTTTTTAATGATAAAGGAATCAACCTAAGCAGACGTAAATTCTACTAAAAATCACCTAAATTAGGCAAAGGTCGTAACACCTGATGAATTCCTAAGGTATGAGCCGATCCATAGTCCGTCCGCTACCTGGCTTAATCGTTGCAAACAACATTTTATCCCGCGCACTCGCTGCAATCCGGGCCTGTTAGGAAGCTGCAGTCGTTTGAACTGCAAATGAAGGACAAGGACAATGAAGCGCTCTAAGTGAGGTCGCGGATATGATAAACCTAGTTACGGAAAATAAGCTCGATGAATGGGTGCGCGGTAACGCACAAGATGCGCAAGGAGTGATTGTTGAACTTGTTGCGCGTCTTATTGCGGCATCGTGCCCCAAGCCCCGCGAGTACCGTTTCCCGTTAGGCGACGGCATCGGGCAACATGGCCCTGACGGGATACTTGTCGTTGACCTCCACTTTGAACCTTTCGTCCCTGAAGGCCGTTCTATCTGGGAAATCGGAACCGGGTTAGTACCTAGAGATAAAGCCACTTCTGACTACAGTGATCGAACCGCCGATCTGTCAAAAGATGTGCGAAACGAGTCAGCCTTTGTGTTCTTAACCCCCCTTTCTGGCAGACGAGGCTGGCAACAAAAGGCTCAGGATACGTGGCTTCAGCAGCGGCGAAGCAGACATGAATGGGAGGACGTTCGCGTTATTGACGGGACGAAGCTGATCGACTGGATCCATAAGTTTACGCCTGTAGAGCTCTGGCTCTCTCAAAAACTTTTTGGTTTGCAGGCGCCACAAATCAAGACTCCAGAGCAGCATTGGGCCGTATTAAGATCCTTTGGTGAACCTCCCCCACTGATCCCCCGCGTGTTTCTCGTGAATCGAGACGAAGCAACTGGAAAGCTCAAGGAAGTATTTGATGGTTCAGCCGTGAAGCTCAAACTGGCTACGCACTTTCCCGATCAGGCGATTGACTTTGTATGTGCGTACCTCGCATCAGTCCAAAATGAGACCCGCATAGAGGCCGCTGGGCGTTGCCTTATAGTTTCGGGGACGGACGCGTGGAATACCCTTTGTGATCAAAGCCGAGACTTGATTCTGGTTGCCGATGTTCAACTGAACCTGAGTGGCGATGAAGGCACTAAGCTGATCCAGAAAGCGCGCAAGGCGGGACATGCGGTGATTTTTTGCGGGGCCTCACGGTGGTCTTCCTGATCCAGCAAGCGTGCAGCTTCAGCTGCCGAGCAGCCATGAGCTCCAGCAAGCACTGGAACAAGCCGGTTACCCGGAACAAAGGGCGCGCACGCTGGCCGCCAGGAGTGGTAGAAATCTTGGATCATTACTTCGGCTTCTTCAAAACCTCTCGGTGCTGCCAGAGTGGGCACAGCACACGGATGCCGCTGAGCTAACCATCGCGGCAGTGCTCGGTTCTTGGACTGATAACTCAGAAGCCGACCATGCCATTGTGGAGGGCCTCTCGGGAAAAGCTTATGGGGAGTGGATCAGGACGATGCGTGAAATCGCCGTTCTTCCGTCCACTCCCCTGATTCAAAGAGATGGCAATTGGAAGTTCGTTATGCGTTATGAAGGCTGGTATACGTTAGGTGCCAGGATATTCGATGAACACCTGGACAGGATATTTGCAGGCCACAGTAGCTGTATTGCGGCAGAATGATCCGCAATTTGAACTGCCGACCAAAGAGAGGTATGCGGCGCGTCTTCATGGAAAGGTTCTACCACATTCGCAGTTATTGCGGGAGGGTCTTGCAGAATCCCTGGCGCTACTAGGGAGTCACCCACAAGCTCTGACATCCTGTACGCTTGGCAAAGCAGAGTCTACGGCCATCCGCGCAGTACGCCAGATTTTAGCAGATGCCGACTGGGTACAATGGGCCAGTCTGGACGATTTGCTTCCCCTCCTCGCAGAGGCAACTCCCGTAGAATTTATTTCTGCCGTGGAAAGGACCCTGCGTAACGATCCATGTCCATTTAACGAGCTTCTTGCTCAGGAAAGCGGGGGTGTATTGGGACACACCTATATGAGCGGGCT
>JBBRRL010000081.1:0-7699 GCA_038200775.1 Nitrospirales bacterium | reverse complement strand
GGCTGGTCGTGCCAATGCCCTGTGCCGCAAGCGCCAATGCACGCGCCATGAAATGCTCGTCGCGGCCACCCGAATTTATCTTCCCGCCACGACGCCGGGCGCTTTGCGGACGTTCCTCCGCTCCTTCAACCGATGAAGGAGCCATTGAGCAGACTATGCATCGAGATTAATCAGCGGCGGCTTCGCGCTTGTGTCCGGGCGCGTGAGCGGGGATTGGTCGGCCGCCGCTTCGTGGCACGGGACGCGTTTGCCTTTGAGTCTCCAAGAGCGGCTTGGGCGGCGGCTAACCTGGCAATCGGCACCCGGTAGGGAGAGCAGCTGACATAATCGATTCCCAGTGTATGACAGAACATCACGGACGCAGGGTCGCCGCCGTGCTCGCCGCAAATCCCCAGCTTGATATCCGGCCGTGCGGCGCGCCCCCGTTGGATGGCCATTCGCATGAGCTCCCCCACCCCTTCCTGATCCAGGGTGGCAAAGGGATCTGCGTGGAGAATATTGTCCGGCGCTTCGGGATGATGAAACCCGCAGCTGCGGCAGGTCATTGTCTTCTGGTCGACATCCGGGCGCAGGCACCGTGCACACCGGTCGCGACGGTTCATGTAAAAACTGATGAACTTGGCCGCATCATCACGAGAGAACCCGAAGGTCGTCTGGGTAAGATCGTTCGTGCCGAATGAAAAGAATTCGGCTTCCAGAGCAATCTTGTCGGCGGTGACCGCGGCTCGAGGCAGCTCAATCATGGTTCCTATGAGGTAGCGGAACTTCGTTTTATAGCGCCGCATCGTCTCATCGGCCACCTCACGAATAAGATCTTTTTGGGCTTTCATCTCTGCGGCAAGGCCAACAAGCGGCACCATTATTTCCGGCACCACTTTGATCCCTTCGCGATTCACTTCGCAGGCGGCTTCCATGATGGCTTGCACCTGCATGCGGGTGATCTCCGGCATCGTAATGCCCAGGCGACAACCCCGCAGCCCTAACATCGGGTTATACTCATGGAGCTCTTCGATGCGGCTAAGTAGCTTTTGCTTCTCCTCGATGGCCTTCTCATCGGCTTTTCGATGTAACTGCGCAATCTCGACCATGAGATCTTCACGCTTCGGAAGAAACTCATGCAGGGGCGGATCCAATAGGCGGATAGTGACAGGAAAGCCCTTCATCACCCTATACAATCCGATAAAGTCGCTCTTCTGGAGCGGCAAGAGCCGCTCCAGTTCCTGTTCCCGATCTTCCTGGGTTTTGGCCAATATCATTCGCTGCATGATCGGTACTCGAGCCTCAGCGAAGAACATGTGCTCCGTGCGGCACAGGCCGATGCCCGCCGCCCCGAACCCTCGCGCGATCGCGGCCTGGTCCGGCGCATCGGCGTTTGCCCGCACGGCCAGGGTTCGAAATTCATCGGCCCAGCTCAACAAGGTGGAAAAATAGCGGTACGTCTCGGACTGCTCGGGCGTCACATGTCCCTGGATGACGCGAATGACTTCGGACTCCACCACCGGAATTTGTACTGAATAGACGGCCCCTGTGAAACCATTCAGCGAGAGCGGATCGCCCTCCTTTAACGTCTGCGTTCCAAACCGCACAGTGCCGTCGTGGAGGACTTCCAATGCTTCACAGCCCGCCACACACACTTTTCCCATCTGGCGCGCGACCACGGCGGCATGACTCGTGACACCTCCCTTGGCGGTCAAAAATCCCTCTGACGCATTCATCCCATGGATATCGTCGGGGCTTGTCTCGTGGCGCACCAGTACCACCCGTTCGCCACGCTGCTTCATCTCCACGGCGCGGTCCGGAGTGAGTGCAATTTTGCCGGACGCCGCACCGGGTCCAGCCGGAAGGCCCTTGCCGACCACCTGTTGCCCGGCTTCCTTTTCCGGATCAAACACCGGATAAAGATATTGTGACAACTGCTCAGGGGCAACGCGCATAATCGCTTCACGCTTGTCGATTAATCCTTCCTTGACCATGTCTACAGCAATCCGGACCGCTGCGATACCCGTGCGCTTTCCCACCCGCGTTTGAAGCATGTACAGCCGGCCTTCCTGGATCGTAAACTCCAGATCGAGCATGTCCCGGTAATGACGCTCGAGTTTCTTATAGGTGGTCACGAGCGCCTGGTAAGCTTCGGGTAACGGTTCGCCCAACGCCTCGATGGGCAGTGGCGTGCGGATGCCTGCCACTACATCCTCCCCCTGAGCATTCAAGAGACACTCGCCGAAAAACTTTGGAACGCCGCTCGCCGGGTCGCGGGTAAAGGCGACGCCAGTCCCGCTCGTGTCGCCCATATTGCCGAACACCATTGCCACGATATTGACCGCTGTTCCCCAATCGTCCGGAATGTCATAGAGCCGTCGGTATGTCACGGCCCTGGCTCCGTACCAAGAGTCGAACACAGCATTGATGGCCATCTTCAACTGTTCGTAAGGATCGTCAGGGAACGGTCGGCCTGTCGCGGTCTTCACGATCTCCTTAAAGCGCGCCACCACGTCTTTTAATGCCTTGGCATCCAGGTCGGTATCCTGTCGCGCGCCGACTTCGGTCTTTTTTACGTTTAACGCTTCTTCGAACCGCTCCCGCTTGATGCCCATGACAACCGGCCCAAACATTGCGATGAATCGGCGATAGGCATCATAGGCAAAGCGCTCATTCTGCGTTTTGCGGATGAGACCTTGGACCGTCTGATCATTCAGCCCCAGGTTCAGGACCGTGTCCATCATCCCGGGCATTGAAGCGCGCGCGCCAGACCGGACCGACACCAACAAGGATTTGTCGGCATCGCCGAAGCCCATGCCCATGGACACTTCGAGTCGTTTCATGTACTGCTTGACCTGATCCCATAGGTCTGCCGGATATTTCTTTTTGTTATTAAAATACGCGACGCAGGCGTCGGTACTGATGGTGAAGCCGGCGGGGACCGGAATGCCGAGGTTGGTCATTTCCGCAAGGCCCGCCCCTTTGCCTCCCAGTAATTCCTTCATGCCGGAGCGGCCTTCTGCCTTCCCGTTGCCAAAAAAATACACGTACTTTTTAGTTGCCACGCTGACCTCGCTATCTGCCTTCTGCTTGAATCTTCGAGAAATCGGCATATTGCCGAAAGAGATTCCTGACTTGTACGAGTAATGCCAATCGATTACGCCGCAACGCGGGCTCGTCCGCCATGACCATGACACCATTGAAGAAAGCATCGATGGGTGCCTTCAGCGCCGTAAGCGCGTCGAGCGCTTCAGCAAACCGGCCGTCGGCTAGAAGACCGGTGACTTTACTGGCAGCCGCGCGAAGAGCCGCGGCGAGTTCCACCTCGACGGTTTCCTTCAAAAGTCCCCCGTCCACGCATTCATCCTGAATAGTCTTCGTAATATTTTCTGCTCGTTTGAAGCCAGTGACAAGCGATTCGAATTCAGAACGCCCAGCAAAGGCCTGTAGAGCCTCGGATCGACTCCGCAAGGCATGGGGATCGAATGTGTCGGAGGGCCGGCCGGCGAGGACGGCATCGATCACATCTTCTCGGAGCTTCATGACCTCACGCAGATAATACCGTAGCCGCTCCGTCAAGAAGCGCTCGAGTTCAAGGATGCCCTTCTCGTCCCCCGCGATACCCTGCGCCGTTAGAGCAGCAAAGGCCTCATGCATGACGGTGCTTAGATTCAGGGAGCGCCCACCTTCCAGCAGAAGGCGGATGACTGCGGAGGCATGCCGCCGAAGCGCGAATGGATCCTGTGACCCGGATGGAATTAATCCCATCACAAAAAACGCGGTCAGCGTGTCCAGTCGGTCCGCGAGCGATAGAATTCGGCCTGCGCTTTCTTGCGGGAGCCGGTCGTCCGCAAAGCGTGGCAAATAATGGTCGGCGATCGCATTACCCACTGATTCCGGCTCTCCGTGATACATGGCATATTCGCGGCCCATAATTCCCTGTAATGTCGGGAATTCTCCGACCATGCCGGTGACAAGGTCGGCTTTACAGAGTCTGGCGGCCCGCCCACAGGTCTCTGCCTCCTCCGAGACGCCGAGGCTACGGGCCAACTGGGGGGCAAGAGTGACCAGACGCTGCACCTTTTGGTGGAGCGTCCCAAGCTTCTGGTGAAAGGTGACCCCCGTCAGCTGCTCCACCCGCGCCTCGAGCGACATTTTTCGATCTTCATCATAAAAGAACTTGGCATCCGCCAAGCGCGCCGCGAGCACCCGCTCGTTGCCCGCTCTTATAACGTCCGCGTATTTCGTGCCCATATTAATGACCGCGATGAAGTGCGGTGACAACCCCCCCTCCGATGTCAGCAGCGAGAAATACCCCTGGTGCTCGCGCATCGCCGTAATTAAAACGTCCTGAGGGAGTTCCAGGTAGCGAGAATCGAAAGTTCCGGCAAGAGCATGTGGGGCCTCGACGGTGAATACCGCCTGGTCCACTAACCCTTCGTCCGAGAGCAATTTAGCTCGTTTTTGCCGAGCTATCTCATCGAGTTGCGAGGTGATAATCTCACGTCTGCGGTTCTGATCGACGATAACGCCCGCGTTCTCCAAAATGCTCAAGTAGGACTTTACGTCTTTAACACGAAGGGGTTTTCCCGTCGATAGAAATCGGTGTCCGAATGTGGAAGATCCTCCTTTGAGGCCAGCAAATGCCACAGGCACAGGCTTTCCATTGTAGAGACTTAGAAGCCACCGGACAGGGCGTGCGAAACGGGCCCCCGTTTCATTCCATCGCATCGCTTTGGGGAAGGTCACGCCTTCTAGGAGTCGCTGAAGCAAGTCAGGTAAAAGGATACCGGTTTTTTGCCCCGCATCCCGCTTGATCGAGACCAAATAGTGGCCCTTTGGGGTCGTGCGTGTTTCCAAGGACTCGACCGACACGCCTTGGCCCGCAGCAAATCCTAGTGCTGCCCGTGTCGGCTTGCCGTCAGGATCGAAGGCGACCGCTCGCGACGGTCCCACGACTTCGGTGACGATGGGCTCCTGCTCTGCCGCCAGCCCGTGCACGATGAGGGTCAGGCGTCGAGGGCTGCCCAGAGTCGTCATGGCTCCATGGCGAAGTCGGGCTGCAGCAAACAGCCTGCTCGCCTGCGCCGAAAGCTCTCCCAATGCAGGAGCCACGACCTGAGACGGAAGTTCTTCCGAACCGATCTCCAAAAGAAGCTCAGAATCGGGTTGCACACGCGATGCACTGGCGTCACCCTGCCTCATGCATGTCCACTGCCCACGAGAGTCCGGGCTTTCAGTAGAGGAAAGCCTTTCGCTTCGCGATCCTTCAGGTAGCCTTCGGCGCACATGCGTGCCAGTGCGCGCACGCGCGCGATGTAGCCGGTGCGCTCCGAGACACTCAGGGCGCCGCGCGCGTCCAGCATGTTAAAAAGATGGGAGGTTTTCATACAGCAGTCATAGGCAGGCAAAATCAATCCGCGCTCGGCCAAGCGTTTGCATTCGGCTTCGTAGCCGGTGAACGTTTCCATCAGGAGCTTTACATCCGCCGCCTGAAAATTGTACGTAGAAAATTGAACTTCACTCTCATGATGAATGTCACCGTAGAGAATGTTGTCTGTCCAGGTCAGATCAAACACATTGTTGATGCCTTGCAGGTACATCGCAATACGCTCGGTTCCGTACGTGATCTCGGCCGAGATCGGATTCAATTCGATTCCACCAACTTCCTGGAAATAGGTAAACTGAGTGATTTCCATGCCGTCAAGGCGGACTTCCCACCCCAGCCCCCAAGCCCCCAGCGTTGGGGACTCCCAGTCGTCCTGGATGAATCTTATGTCGTGTTGCCTCGGATCAATGCCGACGGTGCGCAGACTTTGAAGATAGAGGTCCTGGACGTTTGCCGGCGCAGGTTTTAGAATCACCTGATACTGGTAATAGTGTTGCAGGCGATTAGGATTCTCGCCATATCGTCCATCGGGCGGCCGCCGACAGGGCTGCGCGTAGGCCGCACGCCAGGGTTCCGGCCCCAGAACCCGAAGAAATGTTGCGGGATGGAAGGTTCCGGCGCCAACCTCCAAATCATACGGCTGATGAATGATACATCCCTGTTCGGCCCAGAAACTGTGCAGGGAAAGCAAGAGATCTTGAAGGGTCACCCGTTGTGTCCCCGATCTTTTTCAGTGAGGCGCAAACGTAACAAAAGCGGCACGGGTTGTCAATCAAAGGGGAAATGCCGGGTCCCCCCTTTTATTGACTGTTTTTCGCATTCTTGCTAAGGTTTTCACAACACGTCACTCAGAGCGAAGGAGAACGCCTTGCCCACCACGGATCTCGTCAGCGCACTCAAGAATGAGGCAACACGTTTGCGCATCCTCAGCATTCGTGCCACCACGCAAGCGGGCAGCGGACACCCCACGAGCTGCCTCTCCGCCGCTGATATTGTAGCGACGCTGTTCTTCGCTGTGATGCGATTTGACCCGAAAAACCCCAAGGACGTCAATAACGATCGCTTCGTGCTCTCCAAAGGGCATGCCGCGCCCATTCTGTATGCCGCTTGGGCCGAAGCCGGCGCCTTCAAACGGGATGATCTGCTTCAACTTCGGACGCTACAGAGCGACCTGGAAGGCCACCCGACTCCCAGATTGAATTTTGTGGATGTCGCGACCGGCTCTCTCGGGCAAGGACTGCCGGCCGGCATCGGCATCGCGTTGAATGCAAAACGCTTGGAGCATTCAGCCGCGCGTACCTATGTCATGATGGGCGATGGCGAATCTGTGGAAGGCTCGGTATGGGAAGCGGCGGAGCTTGCGAGACATTTTCAGCTGGATAATTTGTGCGCGATCGTCGATATCAACCGGCTCGGACAAAGCGATCCCACCTTATTGCAACACGACATGGAGGCGTACAGGGCCCGGTGGAGCGCCTTTGGCTGGAACGCGCTGGTCGTCGACGGGCATGATATCCCGGCCCTGTTAGGCGCATTCGAGCAGGCAGCGCAGACGCGGGATCGGCCCTCGGTGGTGCTCGCCCGCACGCTCAAGGGAAAGGGCGTTTCCTTCGTCCAAGATAAAATGGACTGGCATGGGAAACCGTTCAAGAAGGGCGTGGAAGAGGATAAGGCCCTCGAGGAACTGAACGCCGCGCTTCTGCCGAACGGTCACTCCCCAGAGATTCGCCGGCCGGAGAAGCCGGCTTCCCGGCCATCGGATGGAGAATCGATCGTCCTTGAGATGATGCACAGTGCCAAACAAGGAACGGCCTCAGAGTATAAACCCACAGATTCCGTGGCAACCCGTGAAGCGTTCGGCGACGCTCTCGTAAAATTGGGTGAGGCCAATCCATTGGTTGTCGTGCTGGATGCGGACGTGAAAAATTCCACCTTCACGGACCGGTTTGGAAAAAAATTTCCGGATCGCTTCTTTGAGAATTTCATCGCCGAGCAGAATATGATCGGTGCCGCGGTGGGTTTCGCCAGCCAAGGCAAGATTCCGTTCGCCGCCACTTTCGCGTGCTTTTTAACACGTGCCTATGACTTCATCCGGATGGCAGCCATCGGCCATGCAAACATCAAGCTCATGGGATCTCACGTCGGCGTGTCGATCGGCGAGGACGGACCGTCTCAGATGGGGCTCGAGGATCTCGCGATGATGACGGCACAGCCCGGCGTCGTAGTTTTGTATCCGTCGGATGCGGTGTGTACCCACGCGCTGACCGCACTCGCAGCGCAGCATCAGGGCATGGTGTACATCCGGACGGGGCGGCCGAAAACCCCGATCCT
>JBBRRL010000080.1:0-7721 GCA_038200775.1 Nitrospirales bacterium | reverse complement strand
GAGTAACGGCTCGCTGTACTCCTTGACAATGGTCATTTGAGCCCCACAGAATGTAACGAAACGGTAACAACTGTGGTTAAAAAAGACCTATCCCCGCACCATAGCCTGCAGAGCCGGCTAATTACTGCAATGGCCTTGATTGGATTGTTGCCGCTCGTATTTTCAATATTTATAACCGGTTATGAGGAATACCGGGCGATCCGGGACACCATAGGGCGTGACTTCCAGCAAATCGCGATTGAAGCAGCGGGTAAAGTCGAACTGCAAGTTACCCAAATCACCAGTGAAGCACGGCAGCTCGCGACGATACCGATTGTGAGAACGGCTGTGGTGGATTCGAACCGAAGTTACGCCGGTCGCAGTCTGACGTCAGTTCGCAAGATTATCCACGAGTGGGAAGGCCGCTGGAATGCCCGCAAGGATCCCAACCAGTTTCCGGACTATCTCAACAAGATGGCAATCGACTACCTGATCGATTGGATCCGGATCCGCAAAGGTGAATACATTTCGATTTTAGTAGCCGACAATCAAGGCGCCCTTGTCGTAAGTTCGAGCCCGCGGGCTGCATACGACCAGAGCCAGAGCCTATGGTGGCAGGCCTCTTACCGCGGCGGCAGAGGCCAAGTGTACGTGAGCGATCTTATCTTTGACCAGGTGCTCGACCATTATGTGGTCGATGTCTCGGCGCCTATCCTGGATGATGCGCAGAGCAAGGCGGTTGGCGTTGTGAACGTTCGCGTAAGGCCTGACGAACTCTTCAAAGCCATTCAGGAAGTGCGCTTGGGGGAGCACGGGCACGCCATGCTTTTGAATTCGGCAGGTAAGCCGCTCATTTGCCCGCTTCTCTCTCCCGAGCGGCATACCATCAACGCTGCTCTGATGCGCCAGATTACGCAACCGCACGCAGGATGGGTCATTGCAGAAGATGATGGGCACGGCGGACACAATTCCATTGTAGGCTTTGCGCCTGTTCGGCTGCAGACGGCCCTGGCGAAAGAAAGCTTAGGGGGAGAAGGAATTCAGTGGATAGGGTTTGTGAGACAGGATCCGTCGGAGACGTATGCGCCACTCAGAGAACTTCTCAAGAAGGTGTCCGCAGGCGCGGTGGGGGTTTTTCTCCTGATGCTGCTCGCCGGGGGATTTTTAGCGCGCCGGATTGTGCGTCCTATCCAGGAACTTCAGGAGAAGGCGGCGCTCATCGGCCGCGGTGAGCTCAATCAACGACTTGAGATCGAGACGGGTGACGAGATCCAGAAGCTCGCGGAGACTTTCAACCAGATGGCTTCCAGCTTAACCCGGTCCTTTCAGGCCCTCGAGGATCAGATGGCCGAAATTCGACGTTTGGACGAACGGTATCGCGACCTTATCGAAAACTCACCGGAAATGATCCTGCAACTGGATGAGGAAGGACGATTCGTTCACATTAATTCAACAGCGATCGAAAAACTGGCTCATACCCAGGCGCAAATTGAAAAGAAACAGTTATGGGAGATCGTCCCTGAGGAATGCCGCGGGGTCGTGCAACGGTATCTTGTACGGATGAAGACGGAGGGCCGGGGATCTCTGGAGACGGTGTTTTTGACGCACGCCGGAGGACGGCTCGATGTGGAAATCCATACCACTGTCTTGTTTGATCTGGGAAGCGGCAGCCTCGTATATATGCGGGCGTTTGTGCGCGATATCACGGCCAGGAAGGCGTTGGAGGCTCAGGTGCGCCGCCATACCGAAGGCCTGGAACAGGAAGTGGCGCGTCGAACAGAAGCCTTGGTGGAGTCTCAGCAGCGCTACAAAATTCTTTTTGATGAGGCTGCCGATTCGGTGCTCATGGTGAATGCCGATGGCAACATTGTGGCTGTGAACCGTCGACAAGAAACGGTTCTGCGCTATCCGGAGGAGCAACTTGTGGGTCGGCGTTTCCTGGACCTGGTCCTGCCTAAAGATCAGGCGGCGGTCAGCGCCCTCATGAAAGAGATCGTGCATGGAGCGCTCAAGACCCCGACGGTGGAACTAAAGATTTTTGATCGGGCCGGCCGACCGGTCTCCATGGAAGTCGACCTGACGAACATTGAATCCGGAACGATGACGTTCATCATGGTGCAGCTGAGGGATATCACTGAGCGCAAGAGGTTGGAACGCCAACTTCAGGAATACAGCGAGGCCTTAGAGGTGAAGGTACTCGAGCGCACGCGTGAGATCGCTGAGACCAAGACCTATCTGGAGAATCTTCTGGAGAATGCCAACGACGTCATCTATACGCTCGACATGGATCAGCGTTTCACATACGTGAACAGCAAGGTGGAGATCTGGGGCTACCGCAAAGAAGATCTGCTGGGGCGGCCGTATTTATCCCTCATGTCTCGCCGTCACCGCGGCAAGCGACTGCGGACTACTCTCGATATCGGCACCAAGCAAGCGTATGAGGTGGAGTTACTCACTCACGATGGCGAGCTGCGCACGGCGCTCGTCAGCGTATCGCCGCTCCATGATAACAATGGCGGAATCATGGGCGTGCTGGGGATTGCCCGTGATGTCACGGACAAGAAGCATCTCGAACAACAGGTGCTCAACGCCGAGAAACTGGCATCGATCGGGAAACTGTCCGCCGGGGTGGCGCATGAGATCAATAATCCGTTGGGCGGAATTCTCAACTGCTTATACAATCTCCGCAAAGGGACCATCTCACTTGATCGCCAATCCGAATACCTTGTATCGATGGAGGATGGGATTCGCCGGGTTCAGAAAATCGTGCGCCAGCTCCTGGACTTTTCACAGCAGCGTGATCCTGAGCTTGCTCTCACGGACGTGAACTCTTTGATTGAGCGTGTCCTGTTCCTCACGAATTATGCCTTCGAAAGTAGTGGGGTCCGCATTAGCAGAGAGTTGGGAACGCAGCTCCTTCCGCTCACGGCGGACGGTCTCATGATTGAGCAGGTGCTGATGAATATCTTTTTGAACGCTGTGCAGGCGATCAAGGGAGAGGGGATGGTGACTGTACGCTCCCGGCAGGAGGAGCGCTCTTGTGTGATTGAGGTGGAAGATACGGGGTGTGGCATCCCAGCTGATGTATTGCCGAAGATCTTCGATCCATTCTTCACGACCAAGGGGCAAGGGGAGGGCACCGGCCTTGGGCTCTCGGTCAGCCTCGGTATTGTGCAGCGCCATGGAGGCGTGATTCAGGTGCGCAGCCAGGTAGGCAAAGGCACCATCTTCACTGTGCGGCTCCCTGCAACACATGTCCATGTTCCTGTCGCTGGGGGGGCTTGACGATGAGCCAGCCCCGCATACTGATCATTGACGATGAACCGCTGATGCGGATCTCGATCGCGGATGCTCTCAAGGCCGAAGGCTATTATGTGAAAGTGGCGGCGACCGGCCCGGAAGGTGTGGATTTCATAAAAAAGGAACAATTTGACCTCATTATCTCAGATCTGAGACTTCCGGGATTGGACGGGCTGCAGGTGTTGCAGACGTGCCGAGAAGTCTCTGCGCGCACAGGCGTGATTCTCATCACTGCCCATGGGTCGGTAGAGACGGCAGTGGAAGCCATGAAAATAGGCGCTTACGACTATGTGACGAAGCCTTTTTCCATGGACGAGCTGCTTCTGATCGTGAAGCGACTGGTGAAGATGTTGGAGTTGGAAGATGAGAATCGTCTACTGCGGGAGGAACTCGAAGGGCGTTTCAGTTTCAAAGGGATTCTCGGTAAAAATGAGAAAATGCATGAACTGCTGGAAAAGATCAAATTAGTCGCCCCCTCGGATTCGACGGTTCTGATTATCGGGGAAAAAGGTACGGGCAAAGAAGTAGTGGCAAATGCTATTCACCATAACAGCGTACGGCGCGAGGGTCCCTTTATCCGAGTCAGTTGCGAAGCGCTCGCGGGATCACTACTGGAAACCGAGTTGTTTGGACATGAAAAGGGGGCTTTTACAGGAGCGCTGCGCCAGCGAAAGGGTCGATTTGAGCTGGCGAATCAGGGCACCCTGTTCTTAGATGAGATCACAGGTATTTCTTCAGCTGTGCAACTCAAGCTGTTGCGGGTTCTAGAGCACCGTAAGATCGAGCGGATGGGCGGCACGGTTACAGTGGAGGTCGATGTGAGGCTGGTGTGCGCGACGGCGCGAGACTTGAAAAAGGAAGTCGAGGCAGGTCGGTTTCGACAAGATTTGTTGGGCCGCCTCAGCGTCGTGCCGTTGTATCTTCCGCCGCTCCGAGAGCGAAAAGACGATATCCTTTTGCTCGCAGATCATTTCCTGGAAAAATTTGGGAGCCGGACCGGCAAGCGACCTGAGGGTCTTTCTGAACCCGCCAAGAGCATGGTGATGCAATATTCTTTTCCCGGTAACGTTCGGGAGTTGGAAAACACCATCGAGCGGGCAGTGACCGTCAGTAATCATGAGGGGGACATTGACCCGTGGGATCTTTGCGGATTTACATCCTGCCCCTATCTTGGGGGACTGCCGCAACCGACATGTCGATTTTGTAGCGAGGAGACCCATCTTATTGTGCTCGAAGGAGGAAGGGTGGAGGACCTGGCGGCTGCGCGCGAGCAGTTCGAACGTCAGCACATTCTCAAGGTGCTGGACCGGACGCGGGCGAATAAGACCGAAGCTGCACGCATACTGGGCGTGTCGCGCAAAGCCCTGTGGGAAAAGTGTAAGCGCTACGGCATCTCGAAGGGTACGAACGGGCAAGCGGACGAGTAACTAGCGCGCGGCCGCCATCGACACTTCACCGGCTTCCCAGAGTTTTACCGTGCGATCGGTGCCCGCGCTTGCGAGGCGACGGCCATCCGGAGAAAAGGCGACAGCCCTGACCGGCTCTCGGTGCCCCTTAAGCGTGCGGATCAGCCGGCCGCTGCTGGGTTCCCATATTTTGATTGAGGTATCGTCGGAGCAGGACGCCAGGACTTTGCCATCCGGCGAAAACGCAATGGCGCGAACCCATCCCGAGTGGGCTTTGACGGTCCGCATTAACTTGCCGCTCGGGATTTCCCAGAATTTCATCGTATGGTCACGGCTGCCGCTCACCAAGAAACTGCCGTCCGGCGAGAAGGCCAAACCGCCTATCCAGTTCTCAAACGCTCGCTCCCACCCTTCCTGAGATTCAACCCACATGCCCCGGCGCTCAATGGTCCCATCGAACGGATCAGACTTATGACCTTCCAACCGACAGATTTCACGCCCGCCTGGAAGCACTTCAAAAAGTGTAATGCCACCGATGTCGTTCCCACTGGCCAACAGCCGGCCGTCCTGCGAGAAAGTAGCAATGATGTTCCAGTGAAGGTCGTATACATCTCGCGGCAGGAGTGAGAGCAACTCCGTGGCAGTCGCCACTTCCCATATTTTAATATCCTTATTCTCATTGCCGCGCGCTAACATCAATCCATCGGGAGAAAAGGACAGAGAATGCACGGCGTGGTCGTAGCGACCGAACAACATTCGGATGAAGTCGCCGGTCGTCGGATGCCACAAGCGGATGGTTCGATCTGTTGAGCCGCTTGCGAGAAGCTCTCCATCGGGGGAATACGTCAAACAGCGCACAGTATCGGTATGGCCACGTAAAATCTTCAACATCCGGCCGGTTTCAATCTCCCACAGACGGATGGTGTGATCGACGCTTCCGCTCGCTATCATGGTTCCACCGGGATGGTATGCCACTGCCCAGACCGGATCGTGATGCCCTCGAAACACGCGCAGTTCTTTCGCACCGGCTCTCCAGAAGGGAGCACAGTCGGTAACTGGCGTGGAGTCACCAGGCAAAGAGGATAACGCGGCCGTGGACGCCGTCCCGGCATTGGAAGAGGTCGTGGGATTGTTGTTCATCGCGTTCCTCAGGAGATTAGCAGGCTTGCATTGCTGCTTGGGCCCTTTCTATAATGAAAGGCTAGGACGATCATAACGGAGCGAAAAAAGGCAAGTCAAGGAGGCCTGAGATGGAGTTGCGGTTTCAGCCGGCGCTGATCCAGGAAGTGATCGACGCCTTTATGGAGAAAACAGAACGAGAAGGCGACCCCACTTTTTACAAAGAATTTCATGAGCTTGCCGATCCCATTTACGAAAACTTTCCCCTTGACGACCGAGAGCCTGAGTTTCAAAAGCTGTATCAATATCTCTTTGGGCACTGGGGTTTTGCAGACATCATTCGCGAAACCTTTGATGAGTTTCCGGAGCTGAGGGACCGTATCGGGATTACGCTTGTGCGTGGCGTGCTGAAGGAAGACCAAGAGTCAGTTGATTTGATGAGAAAATGGGGTACAGTCGAAGAGGATCTGGCGAAAAAATTTGAGGCCAAGGGCCAAAAGGGCATGGGCATTAAGCTCTTACCCCGCCGCTTTTACGATCCGGCGCTGGCGAGGTTTTGCCGGCACGAGCTGTATCACATCAAGGACATGTTGGACCCGGCTTTTCTGTACGATCCAGACATCAAGGTTGGCAATAGCCCGGGTGAGGAGAGTCTGATTCTCGCGCGTTATCGTGTGTTGTGGTGTTTAAGTATTGACAGTCGTTTAACCCGAATCGGGAAAGAGCCCGTCTTTCCCAAAGAACAGCGCTTCCATGAATTCTCCACGTGGTACCGTAAGATTCCCGGCACTCAATTGGTATCGGTTTTTGAAGGCCTCTGGACCACCGAGTTCTTTACTCATCCAGAGCTCATCGATATGGCGACCGACACTCTGAAGATATTAGATCGGGCGATAGAAATTGAGGGCGCAGAAATTCCCGAGCGCAAGAAGGTCATGCTCTTACCGGGATTTCCCTGTCCACTCTGCGGGTTCCCGACCTATCATTGGGTTGAAAATTTGAATGAGGATGTAGAACCTGGGGTCCTGGATTTCATCAGGGAAAACCATCCGGGGTGGGATCCTGAATACGGCGGCTGTGATCGTTGTATCGAGGTGTATAAACTCAGGGCGGCGGGCGTCACAGGCGAATAACAAAACATGGAAACTCCCGATAACGAACGCCGGCAGTTTTTAAAGCAGTCAGTCTGGTCGATGGGAAAGGCTGTCTACGAGTACTATGAACAGCAGAAAGAGATCCCCAAAAAAGCGGAATGTGTCCCCCAAAAGTTTAGGACGGACTGGCTGCGGCCGCCTGGAGCTGTTGAGGAGTCATTGTTTCTGGAGCGCTGCACCCTTTGCGGCGATTGCTTGCCAGCGTGCCCTTATGGAAGTATAAAAAAAGATCCCGCCAATGGTTACCCTGTCATTTTCGCAAACGAATCTCCCTGCCAACTCTGCGAGGACTTTCCCTGCATTGCAGCCTGCGACACGGAGGCCCTTGTTCCACTAGGAGAGCGATCTGAAGTCCGAATGGGTCTGGCGGTTGTCAATCCTGCCACCTGCACAGCGGATCAGGGGTGCCGCTTCTGTGTATCCCGGTGTCCGTGCGAGGCGATTTCGGTGATAGGGTTCGATGATGTGTATCCTAGGGTGGATCAAGATAAATGTGTGGGATGCGGCATCTGCGAACAAGTATGTGCGACGGTTAACGATAAGGTTGCGATCAAAGTACATTCGGGGCGTCCGGCGGTCGCGATTCGCGGCTCGGAGAGCGAGGAATAGTTCCGAAAAAGCGCTTGACAACCTGGAGACCTTTTCTTATTCTTAGGCGGCTCAAAAAGGCCGCAGGAGGCTGAGGGCAATGGCGACACCAGCGGTTTCAAGAAATCCCACCGGTAAAATTGGCCTGGCCGACGCACCAGCGGTCGAACTTGCT
>JBBRRL010000079.1:0-7723 GCA_038200775.1 Nitrospirales bacterium | reverse complement strand
GTCGAGGCCTTGCTCGAGCGCGTTATAATAATTCGAGTTGGTAATGTCCTGGTCCTTCTGCATGTCCTGCAAGAGTGGCACCAGCATAAATGCGAGATTGCCCATCGAGGGCAGATCGACGGTAGCCGCCGAGCCTTTGAGGTTTGTGAGGTTCCGCAGAACGATCTCGTAAAGAGAATGCGCCCGTTCCGCGGAGGGGATGTCCTCTAACTCCTGCAGCGCGGCTTTTGTCTGGCTGAGCCAGTCCAACGCTTCCACGGCAAATAGCCGCAGCACCTCTTCCTGGAATTCGTCCTCAACTGGATTCACATGCATCTCTGTCCTGCAACGACCTTGTCGTGACGCGTGACTCGCAGCGCCTCAGGATTTAGGGCCGAGCCGCCCGATCTCTGCAAAAATATCGGCCAGTTTTTGCGCGCAGGAAGCGGCATGCTCGGTTTCCGCGATTCGTTGCTCAAGCAGGACGGACCGTTTCTGCTCGTCCGCAAACTTGCCTTCGATTTCTCCAATCCGCGCTGCCGAACTTGTCGCGCTTTCCCGTAAGGCCGACGTCTGTGCCTCAAGCTCACCGGCAGCTGCTTGTGCCGCCTCCCTAAGTTGGTCCTGAAGGGTGACGAGGCGCTCGTCCGCCTCCTGAAGGGCAGCCTCAAGCGCCTCAATACGCGACACTGCGGTCGAGCTCGTTTTGCGGAACATGGCATTCTGTTCCTCGAGTGCGACGACTCGTTGGTGTTCTTCCCCAAGCCGCGTTTCAACATCTTTTGCCCACGTCGCAACCTCCCGAACCTTTTCAAGTTGATCCTCGGTAATCCGAAAAACCCTTGGCCCTACCGTGATCTCCGCCTGGCCGGGCTGGTCCGGGGATATCGGGCCTTGTACGGGGAGCTGCTGATCGAGTCTAGCCGACGAGATTTCCGGGGGCGCGGGCGTGTTGGCCTGCTGTCGGGACGCGAGCAGCGCCTGTACCCGATCTTGCAAAGACGAGCCGTGAAATGGTTTCTTGATCACACCGTCAGCACCGCAAGCGACCGCCTGTTGGGTAATCTCATCGTCCACAACCCCAGAGATCAGCAATACCGGCGTAGTTGATAGTGTCGCATGGGACCGGACATGGGCGCACACCTCAAAGCCGCTCTTGTCCGGCATGATGACATCGGCGATGATGATGTCGGGTTGGAGTGTCTTGAGTCGCTTTAAAGCTTCCTCACCGTTGGCAGCCAACGTTACATCGTACCCTGCAGCAATCAGCAAGCGTTCAGCCACCTTACGAACGCTGAGGCTGTCATCCGCGATCAGTACTCTGGGCATGTCCCCTCTTTCTTGCTCACCTTGCATTTAGATTCCGGGCTCATCCGAACGCTCCGAACGCCTAACACGATCCGGTCATCATACTCTTGTCCCTGCCATCTCGAGGCACTGCTCGACATGAAGCATTAGACCGCGCTCTTCGATCGGCTTGGCGATGTAGGCGGTCGCCCCCAACTTCATGGCCATTTGTCGGTGCTTGTCGGCTGCGCGGGTGGTCATGACGATAATCGGCGTCAATTTTGTGTGGGACAGCTCGCGCAGGGACTGGATCACCTCATACCCATTCATTTTGGGCATCTCTAGGTCAGTAATGATCAACCGGTAGGCCTCGGCCGCGGCCTTGCGAAGACCTTCCTGTCCGTCCACCGCAGTGTCAACCGGGTAGCCAGCGGATTCGAGCATCCGGCCGACGAACTTGCGTACGCTCAACGAATCATCAATGAGAAGAATGCGGGCGGCAGCCCGATCCGACACCGGGGCAGGCTCAGCCGGTTGGGGCGATGTCAGCTCTCTCTTACGGAAGATCGTTCTTTCGGCCACCAGACGCTCCACATCCAAGACCAACATGACGCGGCCTTCAGGGTCAATGGCCGCCCCGCTGTAACCGGAACCACGAAAAAACGCCAGTGGGCCGAGGGCCTTAATCACAATCTCTTGCCGGCCAATAAGCTCATCGACCGTCACGCCTATCACCTTTTGGCCTGCGTGCAATACCACAAGCGGGCAACTTGTTTGTGGTGCCTCCATTTGATGGCCGAGCAACTGCGCGAATGCTCGCACCTCCACGCTGTCGTCTCCGGTTGAAAGCAACCACCGGCCATCGGTTTGTCGGACAATATGTGCCGCTGACCCGAGAATTTCGCGGATGGCGGGGAGAGGAATTGCATAGCGCTGACTTGCCACACGTACGATCAGCGCAGCCGAGATCAGCAGCGTAAGCGGAAGTCGTAAGGTGAAGGTCGTACCGACGCCAGGCTTAGAGACAATATCGATGTGACCGTTCAAGGCCGAGACCGCCTGTTTCACCACGTCCATGCCCACGCCCCGACCGGCTTGATCTCCCACTTCTGAAGCCGTCGAGAAACCCGGCCGGTAAATCAACTCCATGGCTTGGGTATCCGTGAGGGCGGCCGCTTGAGTGGCGTCCAATAGGCCAATCGATACGGCCTGAGCCTTGATTTTCGGTATGTCGAGGCCCGCGCCATCATCCTTTATCTCAATCAATACGGCAGCTCCCCGATGCGCTGCATTCAGCGAGATAGTACCGATGTCCGATTTGCCCGCAGCATCCCGTTTCGGGGCTGACTCGATACCGTGATACACCGCGTTTCGAACAATATGAATGATGGGATCGAGCAGTCGCTGGACCACGTCGGAATCGAGCTCGATATCTCCTCCGGAAATGTCCATGACCACAGTCTTACCCGCACTGCGGCCCATTTCTCGCACAGCCTTCTGAAAGCGAATAAAGAGGGCGGTGAGTGGAACCATCCGGGCTTGAGCGATTTCATCCCGAAGGCCCAGCGTGAGCTGTTGGAGGTGCCCCATGTCCTCGCGGCTGTGTCGGATCGTGGTGTTCAGCTGCGCCATGGACTCGGCAATATCGGCGGAGACTTCCACCATGTCCCGGGCAAGGATATTGAAGTCGTCATATTTGTCGAATTCGAGTTCGCCGAAGTTTGCGAGCAAAGCCATGGACGTCATCGGTGGACCGCCCGAGCTGGGCTGAGGAAGGGAATAGGCGTGCTTCTCTTCAAAGACTCTCACCGATGTCTGCATCTTCCCCTGGTAGGTCGAGACCTGCCGAGAGAGCTGCTCAAGCGCCATGAGGCGTTGCTCGAGGCGGCTCCTGCCGATCACCAGCTCACCGACGAGATTCAGCAGGCGTTCCAGTCGATCTTTCCGCAGCCGAACGACGGATTCTGCTCTAGCGGTGGGGATGACAGCAGCGACACGCTCTCGGCGCTTGAGCTGTGTTGGCGCCCGTGCCTCACCCCCGGCAGTCTCAGTCAGGTCAGGCCCCTGCGGCACCCGTGCTCGTTCCCCGCGAAGTTTTACAAGCGCGCTTTTGAATTCCACTCGGCAGTGGTCGAGGCGCGCTCGATCTCGCTGCAAGATCAGACGAATGACATCCAATGACTGGAAAACCTGATCCGTCAGCTCCGGCGATAGTTGAATCTGACTGTCGAGAACGCCATCGACGATATTTTCGAGTTCGTGAGTCAAATCTCCAATGCACTGAAACCCAACGGTGTAGGCCGATCCTTTGAGTGTGTGCACTGCGCGAAACAACCGCTGGAGCTCTCCGACGTCTCCCGGTGCCTTCTCCAATTCAAGCAACGAAGAGGTGATCGTCTCCAGATACTCCAGGGCTTCGGGCACAAAATAGCCAAACACTTCCGGCTCGAGATCCGGAAGAAGATAGATCTCCGGTAAAGCGTCAATGCTCTGCATGAACGGCACGACGTTAGGGAAGAGGTCAGCCAGGTTATCAAGTGCGGTTGCGCCTTGGATACCGGTTCGTTGGATTGACTCAATCTGCTGCCGCAGGCGTCCGACAATTTCTTTGACCAGTGGCACAAGACTCGGCCATTCCTGCTCGGGCGCCTCCTGTACCTGTTCGAAGGCCTTTTCGAGAATCCCGGCCAGCGCGGAGGGCGTTTCATAGCCGTACAATGCTGAGGATCCTTTCAGGCTGTGCGCGACAATAAAAAGCTGATGCACCGCCTCCGGGTTGGGCGTGACAGCAGACGACGGGCCACTGACCGCGGCCCAGAGTTTGGCTAGGCCGTCAGACGCTTCTGTCGTGAAGATGCTGACCAACGCTTGCCGGTCAAACCCGAGGCTCATAAGACCCTCGTCGGCAATGCGTTAGGCTTATGCATTATCCGAGAGCTTGAAGCGGCCGACCGACGTGGACAATCCGTCGGCCAACTTCCCCAACTCTTGAACGGTGAGACGGGTTTCCTCAGCGGATTTTCGAATTGCGGTTGCGCCTGACGAAAATTTTCTGATCGCCTCGCTCATGCCGTCAGTCACAGTCGTTTGCCGGCCCGATGAATCCGCGATCGCGCGGGCGAGCTCCACCGAGCGCTGCGCAATTTGAGAGATGTCTTTGAATACTTCGCCGCTCCGTATCGCCGAGGATGAGCCCGCTTCCACCGCCTGTGTTTCCTGTTCCATAGAGATGACTGCGGCCTGGGTTTCACTCTGGATCACGCTGACCAGCGTGGCTACTTCACGAGCGGCCTGGCTGGAGCCTTCCGCAAGTTTTCGGACTTGATCGGCCACAATCGCGAAACGCGCGCCCGACTCCCCCGCCCCTGCCGCCTCGATGGCCGCGTTGAGGGCAAGCAGGTTTGTTTGCGCAGCGATCTCTTTGATGCTGGCGACGATCTGCGAGATCTCTAAGGAACGATCACCAAGACCCTTGACTTGTTTCGACATGCGCTGCACGGCGTTGCGGATAATGTGCATGCCTTGCACGGTTTCCTGCACCGCCACGCGCCCCTGTTCCGTCGCATTTAAGGTTTGCTGAGCGCTGTCTGACGAGGCCCCCGCCGACGAGGCCACTTGCCGCATCACCTCCGCCAATTCTTGCACCACGTTTAATGTGCGACCGGATTCTTTCTCCTGGGTCTGTGCTGTTTGCGCCAAGTCGCCGGCAGCCTCGCGCATGGCAGAGGTCGATTCGGTCACTCGGCCTGCGGCCGTTTTGGCTTCGCCTAATAGCTGCGCAAAGCGATCGAGCATGAGGTTGAACGCGTCGGCCAGATTGCCAAACATATCAGCGGTCACTTCCCCCCGCCGCGTAAGATCGCCTTTGCTGACTTCGCTCACCATCACAAGGAATTCCATCAGTCTGCGCTGAAGGACGTCGCGTTCCTCCTCCGTCTGCACAAGCATCGTGATGCGATCCAACATCATGTTGAAGGCAACGGCCATTTGACCGAGCTCGTCCTGGCTGTCTATCTTCGCACGCGCCCGCAACTGTCCATGGGCCGCTTGCGTCGCCACATCCGCAATATGCGTGACGCCCCGAGAAATCATCCGCGCCAGGTAAAATCCTAGCGCAAGCCCCAACGCAATGGCCATCAAGGAGCCAACCATCATGACGTTTCCGAGCCATTCGGCGATAGCCTGCCCATTGTCATTCAAGTCTTTCGCCACCTGGCGGGCGGTCATCACCATTTCGTTGAGACGCTGCGTCGCGGCCCCGTATTTCGAAGAGACATCCGTGGACACGGAAAGGTTTCCCAAATCGCGCATCAAGATTCTCGTATCGGTAGGCACGAGTTCCGAGTGGCTGTCCTCAAGCGCGCTCACCGCGCCTTCTGCGGCACGAAAATAACTATTGGCCGCATCGCCGAGGAGAACAAGATCCTTTGCCTCGTCACGACCGGTCCGGGAGGTCCGAAGAGTGCCTTTGCGGAGATATTCCTGAAGCGGCGCGACGGTCGCATTCTTCAACGGCGCAAGAGATTTAGCGGTCAGTGCGAACTCGCTCTTGTTCCGAGAGCGTGCCAATTCGAGGACCTTATCGTGGTAGAGACCGAGGTTACTTCCGGAGGTGGCAAGGTTGGCGAGAGCCAGCGTCGAATCACTGTATAACATACGCAGGCTCTGGCCGACTTGAAAGAGCCCGTACACCCCCAGACACCCGACGATTCCAATAATGACCCCGACAAGGGAGAAGCCAAGCATCAGCTTGGTTTGCATCTTTCGGTTCTGAAACCACACTTGAAATGCTGTCAGCATGACGTTCTCCTTGCTTTCAAATGCGGTTCAAAGTCTCTTTCGAATCGAGGAACACCACAAGCTGTGGCACATCTAAAATACGTGTTACATTATCGTTGATGGTGAGCTTCCCATTGAGAATCTGCGAGCCGGCCTCTGGTTCCTTTGATGAGCTCTTCAACGACAGTTCAAATTGATCTGGCGTCACGCTCATAATCTCAGGTGAACGATCCACCAAGATGGCCAATTCATAGGCCTCGTGCTGAAGGACCACCGCAAAAGGAGGCAGCTGACGTGGGCGAAGTCCAAGCAGCATTCGCAGATCGACGATCGGTACCACCGACCCCCGGACATTGGTCATTCCGATGACCACGGGGGGCATACCTGGGATAGGCGTGATGGATTCGATTGGAAGCACTTCTCGAATATGGCGCAGATCAACGGCGTAATACGCATCGTCTATCGTAAAAACGCAGACTCTGGACGGAAAGTCAGGGAGGACCGGGACCTCGGTGTCCTCAAGCGGGCCGGCTGGGGGTGTGGCTGGATTCAAGGGGCGTGTCATCATCCATGCTTTCGATGGCGTCTCAATTGATAAGGGCCTTCCTGACGGCGGCGAGTAACTCGTCCGGTTTGAAGGGCTTCACAACATACGCATCCGCACCCTGTTGCTGTCCCCAAAACTTATCGCTTTCTTGTCCCTTTGAGGTGCATAGCATCACTGGAATGCTCTTGAAGCGTTCATTGGATTTGAGGTCGCGGCAGACCTGAAAGCCATTTCGACCGGGCATGATGACGTCGAGAATTATGAGATCCGGGCGGTCGATCGCGAGTTTGTCTTCAAGTTTATCGGCACTTAGATAACTGGTCACCGTATGATTTCCCGATTTCAGGTACCCCTCAATGAGTTGAAGTTCAGCATAGACGTCGTCCACGACCACAACTTTACTCATGTGTTCCCGACCCTTTCCTCGCGTGAGAAACAATTGTCATGGTTTATAATTAGAGTGAAATACTATAGTGAAGATACCACTTAATTTTGTCAAGTTATTACGCGCCTTTTCGATGATTTGGGGCAGGTTTGAGCGACGCTGCCGGGCGGCCCTCCAAATTACTAAATGCCGGATTCTTCCTATTGGGAGGACACTGGAGGACCTTCAAAAGAGCCTCGGTGCGTCGAACCTGTTTAAAATCTCCTGCAAGCGCTTGACAACCCACGAACGTTATTGTTTAGTGAACCACCGATGGCGATCGACGCCACAAGCCTTATTACAACCGTAACCCAGTTGATGGGGCCGATCACCGATCTGTATCAGCAACAGAAAAGCACCAATACCCGTATAAAACCATCGGTAGCCGTCGTACGGCAGTACGAGGACGCGGTCTACGCCTTTCGCGATCAAAAAGTCTCAGGCGCCGTGAAAGGTATTATTCAGATCTTGCTCGACTCCGTTGAAGCCTTTGAGGGCGGGCGTGTTCTGGATTCCGGTCGCGCGGTCATGATGGCTCTTGAACAGTTTGAGGCCGCAGGAAAAGACCTGGAGGTGACGATGACTCCCGACCAAGCTGCGGCCCTGCAACGCTTTCGGATGCAGTTGTTTAAACTGGTCGTTCCCTCCCCCGAGTTGAAGCAAAAGCGCCTGGATTTATAACGGGGGAAAAGGAGGCAGTCTGGGGC
>JBBRRL010000078.1:0-7807 GCA_038200775.1 Nitrospirales bacterium | reverse complement strand
TGGCCACCTCGGTGAACTCAAGCACCTCAAGCGTCAGAGAGGATTGATTATAGGAGTCTTGGGCTGCATGGCCCAGAATCTCAAAAAGGACTTGCTTGCGGCCGATTCTATCATCGATGTCCTGGCCGGTCCGGACAGCTATCGCTCACTACCAGAGCTGCTCCGAGACGCGGGGAAGGGTCTAAAACTCTTGGCCGTCGATCTCTCGGAATATGAGACGTACAGCGACATTACTCCAGACAAGGTTCCCGGCATCACAGCGTGGATGGCGGTGATGCGCGGCTGCGATAACTTCTGCACCTTCTGCGTGGTGCCATACACACGTGGCCGAGAACGAAGCCGCGCCTTCAGTGACGTGGTCAGCGAGGCCGAGGCGTTGGCAGCAAACGGGTGCAAGCAGATCACGCTGCTGGGGCAAAACGTCAACTCCTACCGTGACGATACGCATGATTTTGCAGATCTGCTGCGGGCAGTCGCCGATGTGCAGGGAATCGAACGGGTTCGCTTCATGTCGCCGCACCCCAAGGACTTTCCAGAGAAACTGTTGGAAGTGGTCTGTGGCCACCCTCGAATCTCAAAACATATCCACCTGCCGCTTCAATCGGGCAGCGACCGAATCCTGGAGCTGATGGGTCGCTCGTATTCACAAAAAGAGTATCGAACGCTGGCGACCCGCATCCGCGCTCTCTGCCCGGACATTGCGCTTACGACCGATATCATTGTCGGCTTCTGCTCGGAGACCCAGGCTGACTACCGGGAGACCTACGATCTTTTCCGAGAGATGGAATATCACTTGGCCTACATTTTTAAGTATTCCGAGCGGAAGCACACGATTGCGGCGCGAAAACTCAAGGACGATGTCCCGGATAAAGTGAAGTCGGAACGGGTCACTGCGCTGATTGAATTGCAGCGCGACGTCTCGCTGAAGAAAAATCAGGCCATGATCGGCACGACTGTGTTGGTTTTAATTGAAGGGAACGGCAAACGGTCATCCGAACAATGGCTGGGTCGCACAGACGGCGGCCTGGTAACCATCTTTCCCAAAACTGATCCCGGTCTCAAACCCGGCTGCCTCGCGCCGGTCCTCATCACCGACGCGACCGTGACGACGCTCTACGGCGGCTCGCTGTAAGGGCCTGCTCCCCTTAGCTGGAAGGGGCGGTACCATTATCAACCTCCCTCGCGATCAGGATTTCCACTACCCACGTTGTATTCAATCCATTTTCCGCCCGCAAGCTCCTCGCCCCGCTTGAGGCAAAGCACGTCCTCGTAACGTGCGCGCGCGCTTGATGTCCGTCACCGCTGAGCCGGTGAATGCGATTTCCTTAATCATGATTTTCTCCTTCGCCCGGCGTCCTTCGAGGTTACTGATAAAACGATGATTGAGGAATGTCATTCGCATGCGGGTCGGGTAGGTGACCCACGGCGATCAGCTTATCCATCCAGGTTAGCGGAGAGATCTCTCGTAATCCGGCAGTCGCCGTAAGCACGTTGTAACGCAGCCTCGCGTTCTTATCAATGCCGCTAAAGACCCGATTGCGCAGGTAACAACGCAGGGGGTCTGACGCGTTCCAGAACGTGGTGCGTTCATCAGCAAGGCGCTGAAGCATTGTGACCTGAGGCCGCCTGGCGGTTTCATACGCCGACAGCGCGGCCGCCGACCAATCGTTCCTGGTCCGGCACTTCATAATCACATCGGAGAGGACCATGGCGTCGGTCATGGCCTGCATCCGGCCCTGGGAGGCATGCGGATTCATCGCGTGGGCGGCATCACCGATTAAAGCAGCGCCGTTCGTGACCCATCGGTCCGCCCGCACCCTGAAGCAGGGCAGATAGCCAACCTGCTCCCAGCTGCTCAAGGCCTGAAGGGACCCGTCCATCGCGGGATCAATTGCGGTGATCCTTCCTTTGAAGACCTCGAGCCCCTGCGCTTTAATTGTATTGACGTCCGAACCCCTTACCATATACAGGGCGATCAGCCGGTTTTCGGGCGCCGGAAACATTCCCAGAAGTTCCCCTTGCCCGACATAGTATCTCGCCTCACCGTTCATACCTGGAGGCCGGGGCAGGAGCGCGAGCAGATAACCATGCGGATAGCGATGCACCTCCGCGGGAACGCCAAGAGCCTGACGAACGCGGGAGCCGGCTCCGTCCGCGCCCACGACTAGAGAAGCCTCAATCTCGATTGCCTCCTTTTGATCCATGTGGCGGACTACTACGCCCCGAACCACCCCCTGGTTCTGGATGACGCCTTGGAACTCGACACCGGTTTGGAGGTCTGCGGTGGGCTCGGCACGAAGACAGGACAGGATCAGCTCATGGACCCTGGTTGATTGAGTAACGAGCGCGCGGTTCCACGGCGGCGGCAGCATCCCGTAGTCCACGGTGCAGAGACGCGGGCCGCCGATTCGCATAAAGTGAAATCGCTGGACCGGCTGCACGGCGTCCGCCCCGAGGGCGTCCAAGAGACCAAGCCGATGCAGGATTTGCTGACCATTGGGCTGAAGAGTTTCTGCTCGCTGCAGAGGGGGCAGGGTCTGCTCCCGCTCAATGACGCAGACCCGAACCCCACGCGACGCAAGCGCTATACCTAAGATGGCGCCTCCGCCGCCGGCGCCGATGACGATGACTTCATACCTCACCGCCAATCTTCGAAGCGGCTGTGGTCCGCCCACATCTTCAGAAATTTTTCATGAGCTCGCCTGGTGCTGACAGGATCATGTATGATGTCCAGCCGCTCATCGTTGTAGCGGGCCGCGCTCGTGGTCTGGTTCAGAGATCCGGAAGTATTGATTCGCGCGTCGATTGTCGCTTGCTTGATATGCATCAAGCCGTCATGAGTATTCACTTTGATCGGGATACCCGCCAGGCGCAATGTTTCCAACCCGGAACGCTGGTTTCTGTCCTCTAACTTCTGGCGGTCCGTGATCAGCCGGACATCCACGCCCCGCTTGTGCGCCGCGACCAAGGCTTTGATAATCGGCGGATAAGTGAGCCCATAGACCGCGAGATAGATAGACTTTTGAGCCGCTCCGTAGAGGGCGATCAGTCGATCAGCAGGACGGTCCTCCGGGGAATACAAGATCTCAGTTGAAGCTACCTGGCCCTCCACGGCCGCAGGATTTTCCCTTGCGAACGCTGAACCCGCGCATAAGGTCAGCAGGCATACTCCCGCCAGCATGTTGCGGACGCTGCGATACTTCAAGCCCCTACCTCCCGGCTTGGTGACATCATGAAAAGACCGAAGCGCGTAAGATGCGTGGCGGAGTATAGGGGCTGGTCTCATGGTTTTCAACTTGTGGACAGGGCGTCTGGATCGGCTCATGGCGGCCGCCCGACAACCCATTAAAGGTGATGGTTGCCCGAAACCCGGCGGCGTGAAAAGCGATGGTGCCTGTTGGGCGTCGCACCGTTAATTATTATTTGTAAAATCAATTAGTTACGTGACATACAGGAAGCCGTGAACCTGGCATAAGAGCTGCTATATCTTACTGCAAAACGTACAACATTATTCTGTCATGAAGCACATGACATGGAGGAGAGGGGGTGATTTTTACAATGAAGACGATACTCGCAGCTGCATTCGTGGTCATGATCGGCCTGAGCTTTGCCGGTTCGACATTCGCAGACGATAAAAAGATGGACGCGCCTGCCGGCGCTCCAGCTGGTACCTCTGACATGAGCAAGTCAGAGACGAAGACCGAGACAAAGACCGAGAATAAGAACGGCAAAAAGCACAAGAAGAGCAGGAAGACCACAAAGACCGAAGAGAAAACTCAGTAAATCGTTGTACCTGGAGGGTTTTGAGACATGAAGACGATTCTTTCGGTAATGTTCGCGATGATTGTCGGTCTGACCTTTGTCGGTTCCACTTTCGCCGATGAGAAGAAGATGGATGCCCCTGCCGGCGCTCCGAACGCGGCCGTTGGCACTGACATGAAGCAGGGTGATACCACGAAGAAGTCGGATGATAAGACTGTCGATAAGGACGGCAAGAAGAAAAAGAAGGACGGGGACAAAGAGAAGCAGCGCTAATCCCTCTCTTCTGATTCATTGACACAAAAAGGCCGGTGGCGTCTAGCCACCGGCCTTTTGCTTGTCCCGGTCAGTCTTCCTCAAAGATCAGTTTCAGCGAGTCTTCGGTTGCCTCCCAGGCCTCAGGCGAGGTCTTTATTAACCAGTCCTTGATCCATGCTTTCTGTCCTGAGGACAGGAGCGCCTTGAGCTGATGCGACCGTCCTTGATATGGTTGAAGAAGACCGGCCTGGCGATCGCAGTCCAGAATCGCCGTTCGCGCGTACACATTCGTGTACATCATCGGCTTTCCCTCGTCCTCATCCCCCTGCACCCACACAGAGATATAGCGTTCACCCCTGAGACCCGTGCTGTCCAACGTGGGCTGGATCGCTTGAAACAGCTCGTTCTCGGTCTTGTCCATCGGCGTGACGCCATTCTCCTTGAACATAAAGTTTTGATTCCACATCAGCTGCTCCTTCGTCCCTTGACCATGTCCATCGCTTCTTCGCCCGGCTATTCGTACCGCAACGCTTCGATAGGGTTGAGCCGGGACGCTTTATTGGCGGGGTAGAGACCGAAGAAGACGCCGATCAGCGCCGAGAACCCGAAAGAGATCACCAAGATCTTCCCTGAAATGATCGTCGGCCAGCCGGCGATATTCGAGGCGGCCTTTGCCCCCGCAACTCCCAGCCCAACGCCGATCAATCCGCCCAAAGCGCTGAGCACCACAGCCTCCACCAGAAACTGAAGAAGAATGTGCCACCGCTTAGCCCCCACCGCCATGCGGATGCCGATTTCCCTCGTCCGCTCCGTCACCGAGACCAATAGGATATTCATAATGCCGATCCCTCCAACGAGCAATGAGATCGACGCGACAGCTAGCAGCAGCAGCTTCATGGAATCGCTGGTTCCTTCCTGGATCTTGGCCACATCGAGCTGATTGAATACCGTGAAATCATTGTCCTTATCGTCGCGCAACTTATGCCGCTGGCGGAGCATGCGGATGACCTCATCGATGACGGGGGCCATCTGTTCCGGAGATTCGGCGGAGAGAAAACCGGACCCGATGGAACCGAGAAACCTGGTGCCCATGACCTTGCGTTCGGCGGTCGAGAAGGGAATAAAGATCACGTCATCCTGGTCCGAGCCCCTCGTATCATACCCTTTGGGGGCGAGTCCCCCAACAACCTTGAACGGCATATTCTTGATCCGGATCGTGGCGCCTATTGGATCTTCGCCCGGTTCAAACAGGTTGTTGATGACCGTACTGCCGAGAAGCGCCACCTTGCTGGCCGAGTCCATATCAGACTGCGTAAAGAAGTCCCCCATCGCGAGGGACCAGTTTCGGATCACCAGATAAGACGGCGGCACACCGTTGATCGTCGTGAACCAGTTCTTGTTCTCATGCACGATCTGCATCGTATCGCGGCGGGCCCAACCCGCCTCCGCCACACCCGGAATTTTCCTTAACTCTTCCATATCCGCAATGGTCAGGGTGACCGCCCCGCCGTGGCCGGATCGCACTCCACCGATCGTCATTGAACCAGGCAAAATGGTAATCACATTGGTGCCAAAGGAAGCGATCTGGGCCTGCACCGCAGCTTTCGCCCCTTCCCCGATACTGACCATCGCAATCACAGCGCCGACCCCGATGATGATGCCCAGCATCGTGAGTGCCGACCGCATCCGGTTGCGACCTAGTACGCGGAACGCCACCAACACGGTCATGAGGAGAAAGCTCATACGCTCATCTCGTGCGGAATCAGACGAGCGCCGACCATTTCACTGGAGGGGCGGTCGTACTGGATGATCCCGTCTTTCACCATGACGATCCGCCTGGCATAGCGAGCGTTGTCCTCTTCGTGGGTGACGAGAATGACCGTCATCCCCTCACGATTGAGCTGAGTCATGGTATCCATAATTTCCTGGGATGCCAGACTGTCCAGATTGCCGGTGGGTTCATCCGCCAGAATAATCGAAGGGTTGGTGACCAGCGCCCGGGCGATGGCGACCCGCTGTTGCTGCCCGCCTGACAACTGCGCTGGATTGTGCTTCTCACGTTCGGCGAGCCCGACGCGTTCCAATGCGCGCAGGGCAAGAGTTCTTTGCTCGCGGGAAGAGATGCCCCGGTAGAACAGCGGCAATTGCACATTCTCCCTGGCCGTGGTCCGGGCAATCAAGTTGAAACTCTGAAACACGAAGCCGATTTTTTTGTTGCGAACCTCTGCCAGACTATTTCCTCCGAGCGTGGACACATCGGTACCTTCCAACATGTACGTTCCGCTCGTCGGGATGTCGAGGCATCCCAGGATGTTCATTAAAGTGGATTTACCTGAACCGGAGGCGCCCATGATCGCCACGAATGCTCCGGGTTCGATCGTCAGGGAAATTCCCCTTAATGCCCGAACTTCCATCTCTCCAAGGCGGTAGGTTTTGACCAGATCGCGGCACACGATCAGACTCATCTCACATCCCTCTCGGCGCGCCGGTGGCAGGACGCGGGGATGGCTGGGACCCGAATCCCGGCGGCAGGGGCCCTGAGGAGTCACCACGGGAGCCTCGCGGCACTTCCAACCCGACGATGATTTCGTCGCCTTCCTGCAGTGGCCCTTCGAGAAGCTCCGCGTACGTCCCATCTGTGATACCGGTTTTCACCTCGATACCTGTCGGCCCTCCCGATAGGTTCGGCCGCCACACCATTGACTTGGACTTGCCTTCTGCGCTCTTACGCCCGCCACTTTCGCCGGATTTCTCTCGGGTGCCGCCATCGGACTTGCCAGAGGCCGAGACTGATTGGCCACCGACCTTCGCCCCTCCCCTGACCAGACTTGGCTTGAACCGTAACGCCTGACTAGGTAGGCGTAAAACGTTGTCATGGCGCGCAATGATGATCGACACGTTGGCTGTCATGCCCGGCCTGAGACGAAGATCGGTGTTCTCCACTCCGATCACCACGTTGTAAGTCACGACGTTCTGCACCGTGATGGGAGCATTCCGGACCTGAATGACTTTTCCACTGAACGGCTGCTTTGGGTAGGCGTCGACCACCGAAATCGCTTCCTTCCCTTCGGTAATGCCCCCGATGTCCGATTCACTGACATTGGTGTCCACTTCCATTTTGGTCAGGTCTTTGGCGACAAGGAAAAGAACCGGCGCCTGGAAGCTTGCCGCCACCGTCTGCCCAACATCCACGTTCCGTGAGATGACGATCCCATTCACTGGAGAATAAATCGTCGTGTAGTTGAGATTGAGCTTGGCCGTTTCCAGCATGGCCTGAGCCTGCTTCACTTGCGCTTCAGCCGCCTGAATATTCGCTTGAGAGGTTTCAAGGGCAGCGCGGGCATTGTCCACATCCTGCCGGGCATTCATTTGCTGTTCAAACAAAGCCGCTGCGCGATCAAAGTTGAGCTTCTGCAACGTCAGATCAGCCCGCGCTCGAGCCAGATTGCCTTTCGCGTTCTGAAGGCTGGCCTCCATCTGCGTGACGGCGGAATGGAACGGAGCCGGATCAATCTGGGCCACCACCTGACCGGCCTTCACGACCGAGTTGAAATCGGCATAGAGCGTCTTGATGATGCCGGACACTTGGCTGCCCACCTGCACCGTGATGACCGGGTTGATCGTGCCGGTGGCCGTGATGGCTTGGATCACCGTTCCGCGTTCGATCCTCGCCGTCTTATACTTGACGGGCGTATTCTGACCACCGGCCCAATAGGCGTAACCTGCACCGGTTAATGCGACCGCCAGCAGCGCTCCACCGCCGATCCATTGCGTACGGGTCATGAGCCTC
>JBBRRL010000077.1:0-7881 GCA_038200775.1 Nitrospirales bacterium | reverse complement strand
CCGGTTCGGATCGAGATCTCGCGCTCGGTGGACTGTCCTCCCATGAGCACCGCGATTCTCTTGGTGGTTAAAAGGGCCACTTCACCCACCCGCCCTGGAGTCTGCCAGGGCAAACTCTTTACCCATCAGGCCTCTTTTCCGGACTCGCGTCCGACGATTTGAACTTCCAAATCCAGGGTCGTGCCAAACTTCTTTGCCACGGTGTCGGCCACAACGCGTATCAACGCCTGGGTGTCCCCCGCCGTGGCCTTCCCTTTGTTGACGATGAAATTGGCGTGCTTTGTCGAAACCTGGGCATCGCCAACGTGCGCGCCTTTCAGGCCGGCGGCCTCGATGAGACGCCCGGCTGAATCGCCTTCCGGATTTTTGAAGATACAGCCCGCATTCGGCATTTCGATGGGCTGCGTGGCTTTTCGACGCAGCAGCGATTGTTTGACTGTGGCCGCGATCTTCGCCTTCGAACCGGGTTCAAGCCCGAGCCAGGCCGCAACAACAATGCCCTCCGGAAGCCGGCTCCGGCGATAGCTGTATCCTGCGTCCTCACACGAGACATCACGTATCTCGCCCCTGGTTGTGACCAGGCGGATTTTTCGCACGACCTCTTTCATCTCTCCAAACTGTGTGCCGGCATTCATGACGACACATCCCGCGACCGTGCCCGGAATCCCTGCCGCGAACTCAAGGCCCGTGAGCCCCTTCTGCATCGCAACCTTGAGTAGCCGCGGCATGAGCACGCCGCCCTCGGCGTATAGAACCCCGGGCTCAGGCTCCTCGATGCCGTCCAATCTGACAAGGCGCACAACGATGCCCTCAATGCCACCATCACGCACCAAAAGATTTGTTCCTCCCATCACAAACACGGGAATCTTGTGCGCAAAGGTGATCGCCATTAACTGCCGGAGCTCTTCGACGTCTGCCGGTTCGACATAGGCATCAGCCGGGCCCCCTATCTTGAAGGACGTGTGCCGACTCATCGGCTCATTGAAAAGCACGGTGCCGTTAATGCTTTCCAGCACGTCTCGAATTCCTCGTGTGTTGTTCATTCCTCATTCCGCGCGGCTTGTCATCTACAGGGTCTCAAACAGCGCCCTACCGCTCTTCCAGATGTCGCCCGCGCCCATCGTGACGACCAGGTCGCCCTGCCGTAACTGAGGAAGCACTTTTTCGGCCAGATCCTCCTTGCGTGGCACATAGGTAACAGGCGGTCCGCCCGCCCCTTTAATGGTCTCTGCCAGGCGTTCTCCCGTCACCCCGGGAATCGGTGCCTCGCCGGCCGCATAAATCTCCGTAAGGAACAAGAGATCCGCCGCGTTGAAAGCCCCGGCAAATTCATTCACCAGATCCTTCGTCCGGCTATAGCGATGCGGTTGAAACAGGACCAGCAGCCGCCGATTTGAGCCGCCTTTCGCGGCGGCTAGCGTTGCCTTGATTTCTGTCGGGTGGTGTCCATAGTCATCGATGATAGTGATACCACGCTTCTCGCCTACAACCTGGAACCGCCGCTCCACTCCGGTAAATTCGTCGAGCGCCTGGGCGATCTGCGCAGTGGGGACCCCCAGCTCCAATCCAATGGCGATTGCGGCGAGGGCATTCCGCACGTTATGGACTCCCGGCATGGCGACGCGGAAGCGGCCAAGGTCTGCACCCTTCAGCCGTGCGGAGAATTGCGCGGCTCGCTCCTGAAGTTCAATGTCAGTGCCTTGAAGATCAGCGCCCGGAGTCAGACCGTAGGTCACGTACCGTTTGGTGACCGAAGGCAGCATGGCGGCGAGCTGGGGGTCATCGATGCAGAGCACGGCAACTCCATAGAAAGGGATCTTGTTGATAAACTCGATGAAGGCCTGAGTGAGCCGGTCCATGGTCCCGTAGTGGTCAAGATGTTCGCGGTCCATGTTGGTGACGGCCACAATGGTCGGGGACAGTTTCAAAAATGAACCATCGCTTTCGTCGGCTTCCGCCACGAGCAGCTCGCCTCGACCCAGACGGGCGTGGCTTCCCAACGCATTGACCTTTCCCCCGATGACAATGGTCGGATCCAGCCCGCCCACGGCGAGCACATGCGCCACAAGCGAGGTCGTTGTCGTCTTCCCATGGGCCCCCGCGATCGCAACCCCGTATTTCAGTCGCATGAGTTCCGCCAGCATCTCCGCCCGCGGAATGACCGGCACGAGCTTCGCTTTGGCCGCCAGCACTTCGGGATTCGTAGCAGACACGGCTGAGGAAATCACGACCACTTGAGCCGCGCCGATATTCGCCGCGTCATGACCGATAAAGACAACGCCGCCTAAACCACGGATCCTTTTGACGGTATCGGATTCTTGAAGATCCGATCCTGTTACCTTATAGCCGATGGTGAGCAGAACCTCCGCAATCCCGCTCATGCCGGCGCCGCCGATCCCGACGAAATGGATTTGCTGAATCCTTTTAAACATCCTGGGATCGTCCCACGAGTTCCCTGCAGATATGGACAACCTGCTCGGCAGCGTCCGGCCGGCCTAGCGAGTGGCTCTGTCGCGCCATTTCAGTAAGACGGTCAGGATCACTGAGAAGGGCAGTGATCGTTTGGGCCAGCACGTCACCGCTCAGAGTCGGGTCGAGAATCATGTGCGCCGCTCCGGCCTGCTCCAGGACTTGTGCATTCCGCTCCTGATGCCCATGAATGGCGTGCGGGAAGGGAATCAGAATTGACGGCTTTCCACATGCGGTGATCTCTGCCACGGTGGTGGCTCCGGAGCGGCTGATGACCAGGTCGGCTTGCCTGAGCGCCCGCGGCACGTCAAACAGGAACGGCGCCACTTCGGGCTCGACGGATTTCGACCCACTTATCTCAAGAGTCGCCCGATAGAGCGCGGCCACTTCTTCAAAGTCGCGCTCGCCTGTTTGGTGGATCACTTTAATATCCGGGTACGACTTGAGCAAAATCGGAAAGGCGGCTGTCATGGCACGATTGATCGTGCGCGCGCCTTGGCTCCCTCCCAAGATCAATAGACACGGGCCGCGCCCCGCAACCAAAGCCACCTCGCCGGATGCACCCGCTTCCATGAAAGCCCGACGGATAGGCGTTCCAACCACGCGCGTTTTTGCGGCATTAAAAAAAGGAAGCGCTTCCGCAAACGAGACAAATATGAGATTGGCCAGAGGCGCAAGCACACGATTCGCTACCCCGGGGTACGCGTTGGGCTCAAGCAGTGCGCGCTTGATGCCCAACAGAAAGGCGGCCTCGATTAACGGTGGGCTGGTATAGCCGCCAATCCCGATGACAAGATCAGGACGGCGCCGTCGGCAGAGCGCCAGGCACTGGACCAGTCCAAGCGGAGTCACCGCGAGTCCGAGCATTCGCGCCATCGGACCTTTTCCCATAATGCCCCGCGCCTTGATCGTGACCAGCTCGTAATCCTCCCGCGCCATCACTTTGGTTTCGAGGCCTCGCGTCGTTCCCACGAAGATGATCTCCGAGCGCTCAAGTTGCCGTCCAAACTCCCGAGCGATCGCCACCCCCGGGTACAGATGTCCTCCGGTGCCGCCGGCCGCAATGATCACTCGCATGGCGGCCCTAGATGGGCGGCCGATTGCGCGAAACCGAAATCAACATCCCTGTTCCAATCATGTTGACCACGAGCGAGGAGCCTCCGTAACTCAAGAACGGCAACGGCAATCCTTTTGTCGGAAGGAGCCCCGAAATTGCCCCGACATTGATCAACGTGTGAAAGGCGACGAAAAAACTGACACCCAGGGCTACGTAGCGCCCAAAGGGGTCCTCCGCTGCGAGCGCGATCATGAACCCCTTGATGACGAACAATGCCAACAGCAACACGACTACCGCAGTGCCCAAAAACCCGAGTTCCTCGCCGAGCATCGACAGGACGAAATCCGTATGAGGTTCCGGCAGAAAGAAAAGCTTTTGACGGCCCTCGCCGAGGCCAACGCCGAAAAGTCCTCCACCACCTAGCGCCAGATAGGACTGAATCACTTGAAAGCCCGTGCCTTCAGGATCGCTCCACGGATCCAGAAAACTGAGCATGCGCTGGCGCCGATAGCCGACTCCCGCGATGAGAAGATAGAGCGCAGGCAGGGCCGCCACCCCGATCATCGCGAGATGCCCAAGACGCGCACCGCCGGCGAACAAGAGACCGAGTGTCACCAGTCCGATGACGGCCGCAGTGCCCAGATCCGGTTCCAGTAAGACCAAGCCCAACACCAGGCCGACGACCAACAATGGCGGCAGAAAGCCTGAAGCGAATACCTCGATCCGATCGCCTTTCTTGGCCAGGTAATGCGCGAGGTACAACAGCACCCCGACTTTCACGAGCTCAGCCGGCTGCAGGGTATATGCCCCCAGCCTCAACCAACGTCGCGCCCCTTTGACGCTCATGCCGATCATGGGAAGCAGCACCATGACTAACGCGACCACCCCGATCAGCAGAGCCGGTAGTGCACATGCCCTGAGCGTCTGGAGATCGGAGCAGGCCACTATCACCAGAAAGACCATTCCGACCACCAGCCACAACAATTGGCGCTTGAGAAAATACGCTGAATCGCCAAACCGTTTCTGAGCCATCACCGCGCTTGCGCTGTAGATCATTCCAATGCCGACGGCGATCAGAATGATCGCGAGGACAATGACGATCCGGTCTCCCCTTTGTGAGCGCGCCGGGGTGGCATCGGACCGATACAGGCTGAGGGTGTGTGAGTCACGCCAGCTCATGCACCCGCTCCTTAAACTGACGGCCGCGGTCTTTGTAGTCCTGAAACATATCGAAGCTGGCACAGACGGGCGACAGAAGCACAGTATCGCCGGAGACGGCGAGCGACGCGGCCTGCCGGACAGCCTCAGCAAGACTTCCGGCCTCGCTCACGGCCGCGGCCTCTTTCAGAAGCTCGCGTAAACGGGCGCGCGCCTCGCCGATCAGAATAACCTGCCTGGCCTTGCCACGGACCGCCTCGACCAGGCCCGGATATTGCCCGCCTTTCTCGCGCCCACCCGCGATGAGAATCACCGGCCCGGAAAGGCTTTCCAACGCTTTGACCGTGGCATCCACATTCGTGCCCTTCGAATCGTTGATGTAGGTCACATCGCGCACAATGCGCACGACCTCCATGACATGTTCCAGTCCGCGGAATTCTCGCAGCGTCTGCTGGATCGTACTCATTGGGCATCCAGACAGCAGTGCGACAGCAGTTGCCGCCATCACATTCTCAAGATTGTGGCTTCCGTGGATCTGTAATTCCGATATCCGAATAACTTCCTCAAGCTCCTGTCGCAGATTCGTCATGACGACGTCACCGTGCACAAACACCCCCGACGAAACGGCTTTTGTGCGGCTAAATCGTATGGGCGTGCCCAATGAGACGGGCGGGAACTTGAGGAGCCCGGCATCATCGGCATTAATGATGCAGAAGTCCTCGGCGGTCTGGTTCTCAAACATCCTCGCTTTGGTCGCGGCATAGTCTTTCAACGAAGGATACCGGTCCAGATGATCCGGCGTGATGTTGAGAATCGCGCCGATCCACGGATGAAACGTCTCGATTGTCTCCAATTGGAAACTCGAGACCTCGGCGACGACAAAATCCCAGCGACGTCCCTCCAGCGAAGCCAGTGCCGCATCGGCTAACGGAGTGCCCAGATTGCCGCCGACGAAGGTGTCAAATCCTGCGGCGCTGAGGAGCTGACCGACCAACGTGATGGTGGTGCTTTTGCCATTCGTCCCCGTCATGGCGATCAGCCGGCCGGAGAGATAACGCGACGCCAATTCGAGTTCCCCGATGACCCGGATGCCGGCAAGAAGAGCTTGTCTGATCGGCGCCAGCGCCATCGGCACGCCGGGGCTGAGGAGCATCAGATCCGATCCTTGCAGGGCCCGGTCATATTGGCCATCGCCGAAAATTTCGACAGGGATTTCTCTGAGATCCGTCACGATTGCCGCCAGTTCTGATGCCGGCTTCTGGTCCGCAACGGCGACGCGGGCCCCCAGGGCCATCAATAACTTGAGAGCAGATTGTCCGCTCCGGCCAAAGCCGATGACTGCGACCCGCTTTCCTTCGAGTTCCAGATGAAGCCCGTCGCTCATGGCTGCTCTCATCGCAACTTCAAGGTGCTCAAACTGAAGAGCGCCAGCAGGACCGCAAGGATCCACAGTCGAACCACGACCTTTGGCTCTTCCCAGCCCTTCAGCTCAAAATGATGATGAATCGGAGCCATCAGGAAAACCCTCTTGCCCCGGGACTTGTAGGAAAGCACCTGGAAAATGACCGACAAGGCTTCGATGACGAAGACACCCCCGACCAGGATGAGGAGCAACTCCTGCTTGCTGATGACTGCGACGGTTCCAAGGGCCGCACCCAATGGCAGCGAGCCGACATCACCCATGAAGACCGAGGCGGGGTATGTGTTGAACCACAGAAAGCCCAGGCTTGCACCGAAAATAGATCCCGTGAAGACCGCGAGCTCTCCGGCCCCTTCAATATAGGGAATCAACAGATACTCGGCGAAGATTCGGTTTCCGGCCATGTAGACGACAATGGTATAGGCCATGGAAGCGATCACCACCGGACCAATCGCCAGGCCATCCAGGCCGTCCGTGAGATTGACGGCATTGGATGCCCCCACGATCACAAGCATCGCAAAGAGAATGTAGAGAGGGCCGAGGTCAGGAGTGAACGCCTTGAAAAAAGGCACGCTGAGCTTGGTGGAATAGGCCGGCAGGAAATACAATATCCCGCTGATGACCAGCGCCACTGACACCTGCGCGCCAACCTTCTGGAGAGCCGTCAGGCCCTGGTTCTTTCCCCGGGAATACTTCAGATAGTCATCCAGCAGACCGATTGCGCCGAAACCGATCATGGCGGACACCGCGAGCCACACATACGGACTCGTCAAATCAGTCCACAGCAGAGTCGACATCACCACGGCGAACAGTATGAGGATGCCGCCCATCGTGGGCGTGCCGCCTTTCACCTGGTGGTGGCTCGGCCCGTCGTCACGGATCTTCTGCCCGATTCCGTAGCTTTGCAGTTGCCGGATGAGCGCGGGCGCCAGGACGAACGCGATCAGAAAGGCGGTGATCGCCGCGTAGATAATGCGAAAACTCAGGTAGCGAAAGACGTTGAAGATGGAGAATTGCGTATGGAGCGGATACAGCAACAGATAGAGCATTATTCGCCCCTCGCTTCTCTCGTCACAGTTCTTCCAACACGCGTTCCATTCTGGCGGCGCGCGAGCCTTTTAAGAGAATGACGTCCCCTGCTCGCAGCAGTTTCCGGAGCCGCACAGCCAGCTCCTCATGCTTATTTGCCAGCACGACATGATCACGACTCATTCCCCCCGCGAGTGCTCCCGCGGCAAGGTCAGCCCCGAGCGTTCCCATCGTCAATAGGTAGTCCGCGCCGGCGGCGACAGTCTGGCCCAACTCGTGATGGATCACTGCCTCTCGTTTCCCTAACTCGAGCATCTCGCCGAGGACGGCGAAACTACGGCCGGCCCCTTTCATCTCTCGCAACCACTCGAGCGCCGCCCGAACCGAGGATGGATTCGCATTGTAACAATCGTTGAGGATCGTCACTCCCCCCATGCGAAGGACTTCGGATCGCATGGCGCCCGCCCGGTAGCGAGCCAGTCCGGTTTGAATCCTCTTGACTCCCACCCCCAAGGCCGTTCCGGCAGCCACTGCCGCGAGGGCATTAGAGATATTATGACGCCCAGCCACATGCAGGTTGATGCTGAAGGAGTGTCTCCCCGCAAGCTTCACAGACACGGTCGATACCAACGCGTTTTTTGATCGAACGCGAAGCGCCCGGACCTTCGCACGGGGGGAAAATCCGAAGGACAGCACGGTGCCGTTAGCCCAACCCGAGAGCTGTTTAAAGTAAGGGTCATCGGCATTG
>JBBRRL010000076.1:0-7921 GCA_038200775.1 Nitrospirales bacterium | reverse complement strand
GGCGGATCGGCTCTTCGAGCGCGCGCTTTACAAGATTCACGCCGACCTGCTGATCGTGGGCTAGATTGGTGATCTTGTCCAAGGCGGCCACGCAGCGAAGCAATGCAACGCCCCCTCCGGGGACAATGCCCTCCTCGACCGCGGCCTTGGTGGCATGCAATGCGTCCTCGACGCGGGCCTTCTTCTCCTTCATCTCGGTCTCCGTTGAAGCTCCGACGTTGATGACCGCTACTCCGCCGACGAGTTTCGCAAGCCGCTCCTGCAGCTTCTCACGATCGTAATCCGACGTGGTCTCGTCGATCTGTGCTTTCAGTTGCTTTACGCGAGCCTGAATCTTCTTCTCGTCGCCGTGACCTTCGACGATCGTGGTGTTGTCCTTATCAATCGTGATGCGCTTCGCGCGCCCCAGATCGGTGAGCTTGACGTTCTCGAGCTTCAAGCCCAGATCTTCGGAAATGACCTGTCCGCCGGTTAAGGCGGCAATGTCTTCCAGCATCGCCTTACGACGATCGCCGAACCCCGGAGCCTTGACTCCAGCTACATTGAGAATGCCGCGAAGTTTATTGACCACCAAGGTCGCCAGCGCTTCACCCTCAACGTCCTCCGCAACGATGACCAAGGGCTTGCCCATTTTCGCGACTTGCTCGAGCAGCGGGAGAAGATCCTTCATGCTGCTGATTTTTTTCTCGTGAATGAGTATGAAGGCATCTTCCAGAGAGACTTCCATCCGCTCGGCATCCGTGATGAAGTAGGGAGAAATGTATCCCCGGTCAAACTGCATCCCCTCGACCACGTCAAGAGAGGTTGACATGGATTTCGCCTCTTCGACGGTGATCACTCCATCCTTGCCCACCTTCTCCATGGCTTCCGCGATCAGATCGCCGATGGTGGCATCGTTATTGGCCGAGATCGTACCGATCTGCGAGATCTCTTTTTTGGCCTTGCAAGGCTTGCTGAGCTTCTTCAGTTCTTCAATGACAGCTTCGACTGCCTTGTCAATCCCACGCTTGATGTCCATGGGATTCGCGCCGGCGGTGATGTTCTTTACGCCCTCGCGGTAAATCGCTTGAGCCAAGACAGTCGCAGTGGTCGTCCCATCTCCTGCTACGTCACTGGTCTTCGAGGCCACCTCGCGCACGAGCTGCGCGCCCATGTTCTCGTAAGGATCTTTCAGTTCAATCTCCTTCGCCACGGTCACACCATCCTTGGTGATCAACGGCGCGCCGAATTTCTTATCCAGAATGGCGTTGCGCCCTTTCGGTCCGAGCGTCGCCTTGACAGCGTCCGCGAGTTGATTCACGCCTCTTAAGATCGATGCCCTGGCGTTTTCGCTATATACAATCTGCTTTGCAGCCATTTCTTTCCTCCTTTAGAAAACCTTAGATACCTGTGTGAACCTGGATAAACCGCGCCGTGTTGGCTGGGTCCGAGAGGTTATTTGTCGAAGATGCCCAGAATGTCTTCTTCTTTAATAATCAGATAATCGGTTCCTTCGACATTGATTTTGCTGCCCGAATATTTATCGAAGAGCACAATATCCCCGACATTCACGGCCTTCACTTCAGTCCCGCAGGATTCAATCTTGCCTCGCTGGGGCTTTTCCTTGGCGGCGTCCGGGATGTAAATCCCTCCCGATGTTCGCTCCAACTCTTCGGTGTAACTCACGAAGCAGCGATCTTTCAAAGGCTTAAACCCAATGGCTGCTTTTTTCTCGGCTGATTGCACTGCCATAATGCTCATCCCTCCTTGACGTTATGTAAAAGTTACCTGCTAGAAGCGAATTCAATGCCCTGTGCAAGGCTCTTATAAAGGAGTAAATCGGTTCTATCTGAAATCAACCCCCCCAGGCGTTTTTTTACATGGTTTTTTCCACGTGCGTGTCCCGTTGGTTGGGACGCAACTCCTTGAAAATCATCCAAGATTTCAACAGGTCCAAGGCCTTTTGCAATTGTGGATCATCTTCTTCCACATCCTTACTATCCTTGGAATCCTTAGCTTTGACATCCCGATCCTTTTTCCCGTCCTTGGACTCCGGTTTGCCTGCAGGCGGCTCGGGGATAGGCTGGGGAAGTACCAGCGGTTCCTCCTTGTTTGGATCGCGCAGGCTCTTGTCGAGATCCCGCTCGCGGATCGGGGTCGCCGTCGTTGGTTTTCCCTTTACGACAATATCAGGCGAGATCCCGATGCCATGAATGCTGCGTCCCTTCGGCGTGTAGTATTTCGCGGTCGTGAGACGCAGTCCTGACCCGTCGCCCAGTGGCAGGATAGTTTGGACGGACCCTTTCCCGAAAGTCTGCACACCGACGACAACGGCGCGGCCCCAATCTTGTAGGGCGCCCGCGACAATCTCAGACGCGCTGGCGCTGCCTTCGTTTACCAAGATGATCATGGGGTAATCTGCCGGTTGGTCCTTGATATGGGACGGGTATTCATCCTTTCGTCCATCCCGTGTCTTAATGTACACAATGAGCCTATTGAGCCCGACAAACTGCTCGGACACGTCAATAGCCGAGGTGAGCAGTCCGCCGGGGTTGTTGCGGAGATCGAGTATCAGCGACTGCATCTTCTGTTCCTGCAACTTCTTAAGCGCGGCGCTCATGTCTCTGGCAGTCTGATCCTGGAATTGTGTCAACCGGACATATCCAATATTGCCCTCGAGCATCTTGGACTTTACGCTCTCAATCTTGATGATCTCCCGGGTCAGCACAAACACGAGAGCCTCCGGCACTCCTTCCCGTTGAATTGTCAGTGTGACTTTGGTCCCCTTCGGTCCTCGCATCTTCTGTACGGCGTCCATGAGCGTCATGTCTTTTGTGGTGTCGTTATTGACCTTCAGAATCACATCCGAAGGCTTGACGCCCGCTCGCTCCGCCGGGGTCCCGTCGATAGGAGCGATGACGGTTAACCGGTTCTCTTTCATGCCAATTTGTATGCCGACGCCACCGAATTCGCCCTTCGTTTCAACCTGCACCTCTTTATACACATCGGGCGGCATAAAGGCGGAATGGGGATCTAGGGTGGCCAGCATTCCTCGAATGGCCCCGTAGACGAGATCCTTGGTTTTGACGTCTTCGACGTAATGCTTCTTGACGTGGTCCAACACCTCGCTGAAGGTCTTTAGCTCTTCATAGACCTCCGTGGCGAGCACCGCGCGGTCCCATCCTTTCCCGATCAGGACTCCCGTCACCAGTGTGACGGCAAAGACGACGACCAGTCCCATTTTCAACTTTGTTGCCTTGCCTTCCATCACGTGCTCCTTTTCCCTTACCGCCGTTTTGCCAACCAGCCCAGCGGATCCAGAGCCTCTCCGCCTTGACGCAACTCAAAATACAACGTGCTCTGGCCGGTCAGCCCGGTATCGCCGATTTCCCCGATAGGCTGATTTCCACGTACCGCATCGCCAACGCCGACAAGCAGCTTGGATGCGTGTGCATAGAGCGTGAAATATCCCTCACCATGATCGATGATTGCCAATAGTCCGTACCCGCGCATCCAATCGGCAAAGGCGACGACGCCGTCGAAGACTGACCGAATCACAGCACCCTGCGGGGCGCGAATCTCGATCCCCTTGCGCTGCACGTACGTCTCAAACTTGGGATGTTTTTGTCGCCCGAACAGCGACACAACATCGCCCTCGCTTGGCCAGCCCAGCTGGCCTTTGAAACGCGGCAGGCCTGTTCCGGCCGCCTCCGGCCGGAAGGCTGCCGCCGCCTTTCGCTTCGACTCAAATTCCTTGAGGAGGCTTTCAAGGCGTTGGGCGGACTTCTCAAGCTCAGCGACCACCGTTTCATGCAGCACTTTTTCACTTCGCACGCGCGCCAGCAGACGGTCCTTCTTGGTTCGCTCGTCGTGAACCGCCGCCACCTTCTCGGTTGTTTGCTCTCGATAGGAGAGCAATTCCTCGCGCATTTGGCGAAGTCTTGAGTTCGTCGATTCCAGTTGGCCGAGATCGCCGCGATACCCTTCCAGCATCACGTATTCCCGCCTCGAGATCCAGCGCAGCATGGCCAGGCGGGACATAAGATCTTGGCTGTCTTGCGATCCGAGCAGCAGCCTCATATCTGTCCCCGGACCCGTCTTGTACATCACTCGTAACCGGCTACGAATCGACTCCTGCCTCTCTTCGATCCTACTGCGCACGCGCGCGAGAGCGCTGCTCGTTGCATCAAGTTCGTGATCTTTCTGCTTGAGTTTTGTCGTGACTTTGGCCAGTTCTTCTCGTCGCCGCTTCAGCTGCTGATCCACATCCTCGATAGACTGTAGCACGGAGGCCTCTTTGCGTTGGGCTTCGCCCGAGCGGCGTTTGTTTTCCCTAATCTGTGCCTTGAGTTTCTCGAGGCTCTGTTGCTCCTTCTTGATCTTCTCAGAGAGATTGTCGGCGCCTGATGTCACGCCGGGCAACGCAACCAGCAAAAACACCAACCATCCTGCGAGGGCCAACGTCACCGCCGCACATCACGGATGTGGCCCAGCGAGACCATACTTCCCAGAAAACCCAGCGTGACCCCCAGAATCACCATTCCGCCCATCAACCGGAGGGGCAAGAAGGACAGCCCGGTGCCCAGTCCCCAGAAGCTCCCGTGCAGCGCCATCTTCGTCTCTGCAAAACCGAACACGGCGCGCAGCAGGAGCAAAGAACAGGCGGCGCCTATTCCACCCAAGAACGCCCCCTCCAACAAAAACGGCGTCTTTATGAATTCCGGCGTCGCCCCGATGAGGCGGAGAATCTCAATGTCATCGCGCCGAGCGTACAGCGTGAGCCGAATGCTATTCGCTAGAATGGTCACCATCGATACCGCAAGCACACCGCCTACGAGGAGTCCCAATAGACGCAGATACCGTAACCCGGCTGCAAGGTTTTCCATTAAGTCTCGATTATAGAGCACCTCTTCGATCTCAGGAAGAGCCTGCAGCCTGGAGACCAGATCGGCGACCGCTTGAGACGTTCGAAAACGCGGTCCGATCTTCAAGACCAGCGAGGCAGGAAACGGGTTTTCCCCCAGGCCGTTCAACAATCGTTCCTCGGACGGGAAGCGACTGCGAAACGAGGCGAGCGCCTGTTCGCGTGACACAAACTCGACCCCCGAGACCGTCGGATCCTCTCTGAGCTTCGCACGGAGCTCAGCCATTGCCGAAAGGGTGGCTGAGTCCCGAAAATACACAATTACCTTAATTTCTTCATGTAATGAACTGAGCACGCTTTGTATATTCAGGTACAGCAACAGGAATACCCCCATGCCCAGCATGGTAAACGCGGTCGTGACGACCGCCGTCACGGTGGTCGTACGGTTCGCCTTAATGTTGTCGTAGGCCTCGCTTAGGAGATAGCGAACTTTTGTCATGCTTGTGCAGCCTGGCTGTCCATCACCCGTCCGTGCTGCAACATAATCATGCGCCGGTTGAGGCGTCCGAGGAGATTCGGATTATGTGTCGCGACGACCACGGTGGTCCCGCGAAGGTTAACCGCCTTTAGCAAGTTTAGAATCTCTGCGGACAAGACGGCGTCCAGACTACTCGTGGGCTCATCTGCTAAGAGAATCAGCGGATCGTTCACAATGGCCCGCGCCAAACAGATGCGTTGCTGCTCGCCTGCGGACAATGCCGGTGGCAGGACTTTCGGGACGTCATCGAGGCCGACAAGCCGCAGCGCTTCAAAGACTTTGCGCCTGAGCAATCCCTCTGAGAGACCGACGACTTTCAGCGTCACGGCGACATTTTCAAAGACCGTCTTCCTCGGCAGGAGCCGGAAGTCTTGAAAAATGATTCCCATGGATCTTCGCAGGTAGGGCACCGCGCTCTCCTTGAGCTCCGTCAGATTTCGATTATTCACTAGAATGTGTCCCTCATCCGGCCTTTCCGCCCGAAAGATCATCCGCAAGAGGGTCGTCTTCCCCGCGCCACTCGCACCGCTGAGATACACAAATTCCCCTTTCTCGATCTTCAGGGTAACATCCTGGAGGGCCGGGCGGCCTTGATACCGTTTGGATACATGATAGAGCTCTATCATGTAGGAGTGCGGTGACCAAAGGACATCGGAACCTCAAACGCAGCCGTCACAAGCTCGATGCGCTGACTGTCCGGATCATCACCTGAGATCAAAACGGCGTCAAAGCGACACGGCCGCTCTTCCAGGCGGCGAGCCGCCACAAACTGCTGCGCCAGGCGCGCGATGCGGGCCTGCTTCGCTAAGGTGATAGCCATCGCCGGGCCTCCAAAGCGATCAGTGCCTCTCACTTTCACTTCGATAAACACCAATGTCCCTCGGTCCTCCGCAATGAGATCGATCTCGCCAAGCCGGGTGCGATAATTGGAAGCCAGTATCCGGTATCCCCGGCGCTCCAAAAATTTTGCGGCGGCGCGTTCGCCTTCACCACCGCGCCGGAGCTTGGCGCTCACTGCCCCAAGGCTTTCCGAATGGGTAGAAAACTGCGACGATGCAGAACGCACGGGCCGTATCGCCGGAGGCAGCGTAGGTGTTCCGCCGTGCCATAGCCCTTATGCGCCTGAAATCCATATTCGGGAAATCTTCGATGCGCTTCGACCATCAGACGATCACGCGTGACCTTCGCAAGAACGGAGGCGGCAGCAACGGACATGCACAATCCATCGCCCTTAATGACCATTCGCTGCTCGATCATGACATTAGGAAGCCGGGTGGCATCGAGGATAAGGAAATCAGGCGGGGGAGAAAGTTGCCGCAGGGCTTGTTCCATCGCACGCCGGGCGGCCTGTCGAATATTCACCGCGTCAATGATCTTGGCGTCTACGATTCCCAGGCCAAACCCAAAGGCCACGTCCCTGATCAGTTCATAAAAATTTTCACGTTGCTTTTCACTCAACCGTTTCGAGTCACGAAGCCCGATCAGCGAACGACAACGGCGGGGAAGGATGACGGCGGCAGCAACGACCGGGCCGGCCAGCGGACCGCAACCGACCTCATCAAGGCCCGCGATACGCCGAAACCCCCGAGTCCAAGCCTCACACTCGAAAATCTCATCCGGCGTCAGCGGCACGGGCGTAAAAGTTTACGCCCCGGCCGGCACTTCCGCAGTGGTGGCCACAGGACCCGCGTCGTGTTTTGTCTTGCCCTCGGCGAGATACTCGCGCTCGGCCACACGCGCCATCTTCCCTTTCTTTGTTCGCAAATAATACAGCTTGGCGCGGCGAACCCGCCCTTGGCGGACCACGTCGACCCGGTCGACGACAGGCGAATGAATCGGGAAGATCCGTTCAACCCAGGTGCCAAATGACGACTTCCGCACTGTGAAGGTCTCGGCGTTGCGTCCGCCCTTCCTGGCGATGACCGCGCCTTCATAGACTTGAATGCGTTCCTTCTCCCCTTCCATGACCTTGACATGCACCCGCACAGTATCACCGACCTCGAAGACAGGAGCATTCTTTCTTACCATCGTCATTTGGAGTCGCTCGAGCCGATTCATGACTGCAGTCTCCTCTCTTCGTTCCGCTCGTCCGTCAGGGCAGCGCCGCGGCGTGAGAATTCATTCAAAATTCGCTGATCGTCAAGTGTCAGCGACGCGCGCTCCAGCAAATCCGGACGTTTCGATAGGGTGTTGCGCAAGGCCTCTGCGCGCCTCCACCCTTCGATCGCCTGATGATTGCCGGACAGGAGCACTTCCGGCACCTCCAAGCCCCGGAACTCGGACGGTCTCGTATATTGTGGGTAATCCAGCAAGGATCCAGTGAATGACTCGGCTTGGGCGGAGGTTGCGTCCCCGAGCACCCCGGGGATCAAGCGCGCCGCCGCGTCGAGCATGATGAGCGCCGGCAGTTCCCCGCCGGTCAACACAAAATCCCCGACAGACACTTCTTCAAGACTCATTCCCACCCGGACGCGTTCGTCAATGCCCTCATAATGTCCGCAGAGAAAGATCAGCCGGCGTGATTCATCGGCCAACTCCTG
>JBBRRL010000075.1:0-7960 GCA_038200775.1 Nitrospirales bacterium | reverse complement strand
TCCATCGCGATCGGCGAAATCAACTCCGCCGACACCGACACATTGTCCCCGGGCATCACCATCTCCACCCCCGTCGGCAACGTCACCACCCCCGTCACGTCCGTCGTGCGAAAATAAAACTGCGGCCGATACCCATTAAAAAACGGCGTGTGCCGGCCCCCTTCTTCTTTCGCCAACACATACACCTCCGCCTTAAACTTCGTGTGCGGCGTGATCGTCTTGGGCTTGGCCAGCACCATCCCCCGCTCCACATCTTCCTTCTTCGTGCCGCGCAACAACACCCCAATGTTGTCCCCCGCCTGCCCCTCATCGAGCACCTTGCGGAACATCTCCACCCCCGTCACCACCGTCGTCGTCGTCGGCCGCAACCCCACCATCTCCACCTCGTCGCCCACCTTCACAATCCCCCGCTCACACCGCCCCGTCACCACCGTGCCGCGCCCGCTGATCGTAAACACATCCTCGATCGGCATCAAAAACGGCTTCTCAATCGGCCGCGCCGGCGTCGGAATGTAACTGTCCACCGCCTCCATCAACTGCAAAATCGATGGCACCCCGATCGGCGACGTGTCCCCCTCGAGCGCCTTGATCGCCGACCCCGTAATCACCGGAATCTTGTCCCCCGGAAAATCATACTTCGTCAGCAGCTCGCGCACCTCCAGCTCCACCAAATCCAACAACTCCTTGTCGTCCACCTTGTCCGCCTTGTTCAAAAACACCACAATGAACGGCACCCCCACCTGCCGCGCCAACAAAATGTGCTCGCGCGTCTGCGGCATCGGCCCGTCCGCCGCCGACACCACCAAAATCGCCCCGTCCATCTGCGCCGCCCCCGTAATCATGTTCTTCACATAGTCCGCATGCCCCGGACAGTCCACATGCGCGTAGTGCCGCTTGTCTGTCTCGTACTCCACATGCGAAATCGCAATCGTCAAAATCTTCGTCGGATCCCGCCGCCCCTGCGACTCGCTCGCCTTCGCCACCTCGTCATAACTAATGTACTTGGCCATCCCCTTCGTCGACGCAATCTTCGTCAACGCCGACGTTAACGTCGTCTTGCCATGGTCCACATGCCCGATCGTCCCCACATTGACATGCGGCTTCTTGCGCTCGTATTTCACCTTCGCCATATGATGTATCTCACCCTTCCGCCCCGCGGCCTATGACACTGCTACGCCAGACTCCTCTACCCGTAACACGGGCTCATGCTCACCAGAACAGGCTCTTATCCCCTGGGAAGCATTTTCATCTGTGAGCCAGGGCCTGTAGCAGTAGGATTTTTCGATTGGGAGATCTCATGACGTGCGATTGAGACGAGATAAACCCTAATACCTTATAACTGTACCCCTGACGCACACCAAGTCCTTGCAGGGGACCAGAACTTAGACATCACCAGCGATAATGGGCAAAGGCCTTGTTTGCCTCTGCCATGCGATGCACGTCTTCCCGCTTTTTCACCGAAGCACCGGTATTATTGGCTGCATCCAACAATTCGGCGGCGAGCTTTTCCGTCATGCTCTTGCCAGCCCGGGCCTTGGAGTAATCCCTCAACCATCGGAACGCCAGCGCAACTCGCCGCACAGGACGGATCTCGACCGGCACCTGATAGGATGCCCCGCCTACACGACGGGATTTTACTTCAACCACCGGCTTCACGTTTTCCATAGCGGCCCGAAAGACCTTCAGTGGATCATCATTCGTACGGGCGCGGATCGTTTCGAATGCGCCATAACAAATACGTTCGGCCGTGCTCTTTTTACCTTTGCGCATCATCGAGTTCACAAATTTGCCGATTAACTTGTCGTGAAAGCGCGGATCAGCCATCGCCTCCCGCGGCGGAATACTGTGTCGCCGGGACATATATGGTTACTCCCCTGGCCTGGTGATCACGAGGCTGCCGCGGCCTTTGCGCGCTTCGCCCCATACTTGGACCGCCCCTGCCGCCGGTTTTGCACACCGACCGCATCAAGAGCGCCACGCACGAGGTGATATCGCACCCCGGGAAGATCCTTGACGCGTCCGCCTCGCACCAACACGATCGAATGCTCCTGAAGATTATGCCCGACGCCGGGAATGTAGGAGGTTACTTCAATGCCATTCGTCAACCGAACGCGGGCCACCTTGCGCAATGCCGAATTTGGCTTCTTGGGCGTCGTGGTATACACGCGGATGCAGACGCCGCGCTTTTGCGGAGACCCGGCCAGAGCGGGACTTTTCGTTTTAAACTTAGAAAGCTTGCGCCCTTTTGCTACCAATTGATTGATCGTAGGCATCCGCTTAAGTCCTCACTAGGGCCAAACCGCCGGATCATATAGATTCGACCCCAAACTGTCAAGAACAAAGCGCCGTTCGGTACACGCGTTTGCATCGTTCTGTACTTTTATTTGCCCGAAGTCTCGCCGACGAGTTCCACGGTCGGTTCGATGTCGCTCTCGGGTAGCGACTCTCCATCTTTCTTGCTGATCACGAACGTGTCGCGATATTCAGAGAGGCCTGTGCCCGCCGGAATCAACCGTCCGACGATCACGTTTTCTTTCAGTCCGAGTAGGTTGTCCACTTTTCCATTAATGGCCGCTTCGGTCAAAACACGGGTCGTCTCCTGGAACGACGCCGCCGAGATAAAGCTGTCGGTGGTCAACGCCGCGCGGGTAATACCAAGGAGGACCGGCTTTCCGACGGCGGGACGGCCTCCGGCTGCAATCACCTTCTCGTTCTCATCAGCGAACACGAACTTGTCCACCTGACTGCCCGACAGGAACTCGGTATCGCCGGGCTCTTCGACGCGCACCTTGCGCAACATTTGCCTAACGATAATCTCAATGTGCTTGTCGTTAATAGTGACCCCTTGAAGGCGATATACTTCTTGAACTTCATCAACCAGATACTTCTGCAGTTCTTTGGGGCCCTTGATATCCAGGATATCGTGTGGGTTCGCCGAACCGTCCATGAGCGGCTCTCCCGCTTTGACCCAGTCATTCTCCTGAACGTTGATATGTTTGCCCTTCGGAATTAAGTACTCCTTGGCGTCCCCCATGTCATTGCGCACAATGATTTTCCGCATGCCTTTGACATAGCCGCCGTATTCGATGGTGCCGTCGATCTCGTTAATGATGGCATGCTCCTTCGGCTTTCGAGCCTCGAAGAGTTCGGCGACCCGCGGAAGACCGCCGGTGATGTCTTTCGTCTTCGTGGTTTCTCGGGGAATTTTCGCCAGAACATCGCCGGCAAACATGGCCTGATTCTTTTCGACGAAGATATGCGCCCCGACGGGCAGCATGTAGCGACCCGCCGTCTTGCCTGCATCGTCTTTGATTGAGATGCGCGGACGATATGTCGCGCCCGGGTGATCAATAATGACCTTGCGCGAGAGGCCCGTGACCTCGTCGAGTTCTTCGCGCATGGTCACACCTTCCTGGATATCCCCGAATGCAATCTTTCCCCCGAACTCCGTCAGGATCAACAGGGAGTACGGGTCCCATTCCACAAGACGCTGACCGACGCTGACGGTATCTCCATTGCGCACCTTGATCTTTGCGCCGTAGACCATGGGATATTTTTCACGCTCGCGGCCTGAGTCGTCGATGACGGCGATCTTCCCGTTCCGGCTCATGACGACCCAGTCACCTTCCTTATTTTTTACAGCGATCGCGTCACTAGGCAGGTCCGCGTTTTTCTTGGAATCAAAGGTCAGGTACTGGACGGTGCCGGCATGCTTGGCTTCCAACGTGGTCTGCTCCACCACTTTGCTGGCGGTCCCACCGATATGAAAGGTACGCATCGTCAACTGCGTGCCGGGCTCACCGATAGATTGCGCGGCAATCACGCCAACCGGCTCACCACGCTCCACCAGTTTTCCACGCGCTAAGTCGCGTCCATAGCACTTGATGCAGACGCCGCGCCGGGACTCGCAGGTCAAGACCGATCGGATCTTGACTCGGTCAAGGCCCGCCTCGACCACCGTCGTCACCCGCTCTTCGGTAAATTCCTCATTCATCCCGACGATCAACTCGCCGGTGACAGGATCCCGGACATCATCAGCAGCAATACGGCCCAAGATGCGCTCACCCATTTGCTGAATGATCTCACCACCCTCGACCAAGGCCGTGACGTAGATCCCGTCAGTGGTCCCGCAATCGTCCTGGCTCACGATCACATCCTGGGCAATATCCACGAGCCGCCGGGTCAGATAACCTGAATTGGCGGTCTTGAGAGCGGTATCGGCCAACCCCTTACGGGCACCGTGCGTTGAGATGAAGTACTGGAGCACCGTCAAGCCTTCGCGGAAGTTCGCGGTAATGGGCGTCTCGATGATGACGCCGGATGGCTTCGCCATCAGTCCCCGCATGCCCCCTAATTGCCGGATCTGTTGCGAGCTGCCGCGCGCGCCAGAATCCGCCATCATGAAGATCGGATTGAACCCATGTTTCTCCCCGCCCTCGATGCTTAGCTCCTTCATCATTTCATTCGCGACCTGCTCGCCAACGTGCGCCCAGATATCGATCACCTTGTTATACCGTTCACCGTTGGTGATGAGGCCGTCGGCGTACTGACGTTCGATCTCCGACACCTCGTGCTGCGCTTTCTTGATGAGTTCGCCCTTCTTCGTTGGAATGTGCATATCGTCAATGGAAATGGAGATCCCTGCGCGGGTTGCGTAGAAGTATCCCATGTCCTTGATGCGGTCCAGCATCGTGACGGTTTCACGGTGTCCGGCCTGCCGATAGCAGGTGTCGATCAGTTTGGTGATTTCCTTCTTGGTCAGGACCAGATTGACGGCCTCGAAGGGCACGCCCTCCGGCAACAACTCCCCGAAGATCACCCGTCCGACGGTCGTATAGTTTTTCCAACGCGACGGATCTCGCAAGGTGTGCTCGTTCATACCGACTTCACGAATAGGCGTCAGCCCACGTACCTTGATACGCGCATGTTCGGATACTTTCCCCGCATCGTAGGCTCTGCGCACTTCGTCAGAGGAGCTGAAGATCTTTCCTTCGCCCAACGCTCCGTGCTGCTCACGGGTCAGCCAGTAACAGCCCAACACCATATCTTGAGACGGCACTGTGATCGGCTTGCCACTGGCGGGAGACAGGACATTGTTAATCGACATCATCAGTACGCGCGCTTCGATCTGCGCCTCAATCGAGAGCGGTACATGCACCGCCATCTGATCGCCATCAAAATCGGCGTTGAAAGCCGCGCACACAAGTGGATGCAAGCGGATGGCCTTTCCTTCGACAAGGATCGGGTCGAAGGCTTGGATGCCAAGACGGTGGAGCGTGGGGGCCCGGTTCAGCAGGATCGGATGTTCCTTGATCACTTCGTCCAGGACGTCCCACACCTCAGGTTTCTCGTTTTCCACCAGCCGTTTCGCGCTTTTGATGGTCGTGGCTGCGCCGCGCTCCTCCAGTTTATGGAAGATAAACGGCTTGAAGAGCTCGAGCGCCATCTTCTTCGGGAGCCCGCATTGATGAAGGCGAAGCTCCGGGCCCACAACGATCACGGTACGGCCGGAGTAATCGACCCGTTTGCCCAACAGATTCTGTCGAAACCGCCCCTGCTTCCCCTTGAGCATATCGCTGAGCGATTTCAACGGACGCTTATTCGGTCCCCGAATCGCGCGCCCGCGCCGACCGTTATCGAACAAGGCATCCACGGCTTCCTGCAACATCCGCATTTCATTTCGGATGATGACGCCGGGCGCTTTGAGCTCCATTAACCGCTTCAGACGATTGTTTCGGTTAATGACGCGCCGGTATAAATCATTGAGATCGGAGGTCGCGAACCGCCCCCCGTCCAAGGGCACCAGCGGCCGCAGCTCAGGAGGTAGCACAGGGATGACGTCCATGATCATCCACTCAGGCTTGTTGCCGGAGCGCCGGAACGCCTCCAGCACCTTCATGCGTTTCGTGTGCTTTTTTTTCTGGGCGAGAGAGTTTGTGTCCTTGACTTTCTTGTGCAGCTCGATCCAGAGGGCCTCAAGGTCGATTTTGCGCAGGAGATCGCGGATCACCTCCGCGCCGATGCCGGCCTTGAAGCTTGCAGGCTGCTCATGGAGGAGGGCGCGGTAACGCTCCTCTGTCAGTAACTCCTTCTCTTTAAGGTCCGTGGTGCCCGGCTCCACTACGACATAACTCTCGAAATAGAGGATGCGCTCGAGCTGTCGCGGGCTCATGTCGAGAAGCGTGCCGATGCGGCTTGGCAATCCCTTTAAATACCAGATGTGGGCGACAGGCGCCGCCAGCTCGATGTGGCCCATGCGTTCCCGCCGCACCTTCGACTGAATGACCTCCACACCGCATTTGTCGCAGACAATACCCCGATGCTTCATCCGCTTGTATTTGCCGCAGTTGCATTCCCAGTCCTTCGTTGGACCGAAAATTTTGGCGCAGAACAGCCCATCCTTTTCCGGTTTGAACGAACGATAATTGATGGTCTCGGGTTTCTTTACTTCCCCGTAGGACCATGAACGGATCTTGTCAGGAGAGGCCAGCCGAATCCGAATGGTGTCAAAGGACATTCCGTCCGGCTGCTTCTCAAATACTGTGGTAATTCCGTCCAATGTTCTACCTCCATACAGAGCTTGCTGGACCCGAAGGCCTGATGATTATGTAAGGCCGCCGGGATAGTTTTTCTTCTCTTAGACTTTCGCCTTATTCAATTCGACATCCAATCCGAGACTCTGGAGTTCCTTGACGAGCACATTAAACGACTCCGGCAAGCCAGGCTCCAGAAAGTTCTCACCCTTGACGATCGCTTCGTACATACGCGAGCGACCCGGAACATCGTCAGATTTCACGGTCAGGAATTCCTGCAAGGTCGAGGCCGCCCCGTAGGCTTGCAGCGCCCATACCTCCATCTCTCCCAGGCGTTGGCCGCCGAACTGCGCCTTTCCGCTGAGCGGTTGCTGCGTGACCAGAGAGTATGGACCGATGGAGCGGGCGTGGATCTTGTCGTCCACCAAATGGTGGAGCTTCATCATATACATATAGCCGACGGTGACCGGGCTCTTGAACGTGTCACCGGTGCGACCGTCATAGAGCACGCTCTGTCCTGATTCCGGGAGTTTCGCCTTTTTTAAAAGCGCTTTAATTTCGCTTTCCGATGCACCTTCGAATACCGGACTTGCTACCCAGAGCCCCAGGGCTCGAGCCGCCCACCCCAGATGGGTCTCGAGAATCTGCCCTACATTCATGCGCGACGGTACTCCCAAAGGGTTCAACACGATCTCAACCGGTGTCCCGTCCGGTAAATAGGGCATGTCTTCCTCTGGCATGATTCGGGAGACGACCCCCTTATTGCCATGCCGGCCCGCCATTTTGTCCCCGACCGAGATCTTTCGCTTCATCGCGATGTATACTTTGACAAGTTTGATGACACCGGGAGGCAATTCATCGCCACGCCGCAGGCGGCCGACTTTTTCGTCGTACAGCGTCTGCAGAATTTCCGCTTGCTCCTTGGCAGTCCGCTCCGTCTCTTCAATCTCGCCTTGGTCTTCGGGATCGCTGAGCATGATCCGCCGAATCTCGTCATCGCTTAGTTTCTTCAGAATTTCTGGGGTGACCCGGCCCTTGCGCTTCAGAATGATTTCGCCGGAGTCGCCGTCCATGAGATCTCTGGCCACCACTTTGCTCAGGAGTAGCTTTCGAACCTTCTTATTCTTTTCTTCTTCCACAATACGAAGGCTGTCCTGATGCTCCCGCTGGATTCGCAGCACGTCATCACTTTCGATGCTTTTCGACCGCTCGTCCTTGTCCAGCCCCTTGCGAGAGAAAATCTTGACATCGACAACAATGCCCTCGACGCCGGGCGGGACCGTCAGTGACGTATCCTTCACGTCTCCCGCCTTCTCCCCAAAGATCGCACGCAACAATTTCTCTTCAGGTGTGAGCTGCGTCTCACCCTTGGGGGTCACTTTGCCGACCAGGATATCGCCCTGTTTCACCTCGGCCCCGATGCGGAT
>JBBRRL010000074.1:0-8045 GCA_038200775.1 Nitrospirales bacterium | reverse complement strand
TGGCCTTCTTTTCCGAAGTTCGCCAACTGGAGCAGGACGCGCGCCAGCCGCTTCTCACTGGAGTTAAAGAGCTGATCCACCAGGTCTTCCTCCAGCCGCCGGTTGCGTGAGAGCATGTAAGAGAGAAACAGCTCCGAAAATTCCGGCTGATCGTGCAGCACACGGATCGTGTAGTTTTTCTCCAGGCGAACGATCGAGCATTCGGTCATGGTCTTTGCCGTGGCCATGCGCAGAGGCTGCCCCGCCAAGCATCCCTCTCCAAAGAAGTCGTCATTTCCCAAAATCGCAATGACCGCTTCTTTCCCGTGTGGGGAACTGATCGAGAGCTTGACCTTGCCCTTCTGGATATAAAACAGAGCATCCGCCGCGTCGCCTTGCTTAAAGACCGCGTGGTCCTTCTTGTACTCTTCGATGATCCTGCCTTCTCCCACATTGGCCAAAAATGCTTTTCGCTCGCTGACATCGTGGCCGACTCCGAGCATGACCGTCGTGCCATGCCGGACCAGGGGGACCGTGCTGATCTCGGCATTCCAATAGCTTCCCGACTTCCGCACCATGCGCATCTCACATAGCGAGGTTGGTTGTCCCGATAACGCTTTGTTGAAGATCTCCAATGCGCGCGGCTGATCGTCGGGGTGCACAATGGAGATGAATGGCTTTCCGATCCACTCTTCCGGAGACCACCCGGAGACGGGCTCAAAGGCAGGACCGATATAGGAAAACGTCCCATCCGGTTCCACCGTGTACATGACGTCTTTGGCGTCCTCGAAGATAGCACGGAAGCGCGCTTCGCTCTCGTATAGCGCCTCCTGCGCTTTTGGCAGCAGGATGGCCTTGCCAGTTGTCGGGTCGATAATCGCATCCACCTGGCCCGATTCCATCGCCTGAAGCGCTGAGTCTCCTAGAGCGAGCCGCCGGATAAGGTCCTCAAACCCGGCCTGGCCCTTCACCGGGGAGGGCTTCCGCGCACGGAGCCGTGGTTTCATCCCAGTTTTTCTTTGATTCCGAGGGCGAGCAGCACAGCGCTCCTTTGGCTGAGATTTCCGGCGACTTTCGTGGCTGGTTTCGGAGACAGCTTGACGAGAGTGGGTGTAATGAGAACATCATCGGTCAACGCGCGAAATGGATCTTGGAGGGTATCGACGATTTCCAGACTGTAGTTGTGGTCCAAGTATTGGCGGCATATCGCCTTGAGATTGTCGATAGCCTGAACCGAGTTGGGCGCCTGTCCTGCGACGAATAAACGCATCATAACCCTGGTGCCACCTGTGCGGCCGGATCCGTTGTCTTTTTTGCTTCCGCGGCTCATTTCCCGTGCCCTTTCCGGGCTTCTGCGAGCCCCTTCTTCGCGGAACGCGAGGCATTCCGGCCCTGGCCTGAGGACCGAGAAGTGCTGTGAGTCGTCGTGTCCCGCCTCTCCGCGTTTCGGGGATCTACGCCTAGGGCCCTCCGCCTTTTGCTCGCATCTTTATTCAACACGTCTGGGTGGACTTTCTCTTCACCACTGAGGGTCACCAACTCGATCCGCTGCCTCTCGAGATCGCGCTGCAAGGCTTTCATCCGAAGATTGGTTTCCGCTTCGGCAAGTTTCAGATCGCGACGTTTGTGATCAACGTGGGCGCGACGCTGGGTCTCTTTGGCTTTTTCCTGCGCCTCCTTCTGCCAGCGCAGGGTGCCCATCAGGACTTCACCCTGTTCGGAATAAATGTCTGTCAGAAGCGGGCCGGCGTCGGTCAGGATGAGTTCGCGCACCTGGTTGGAGTGCCACGTCCCCCTCGATTTGATGATGGTCAGCGCCCTGTTCCGTTCGCCACCGCCGACCAGGTACGAAAGGTGGATCCAGGTATCTGCCATTGTCGAAACTTGGAATCCCTCGGGTTCCTCCGCCCGATCTTCGCCCGGGACGAGTGCGGTGATCACGATGGTGATCTTCTTTTCCTTCATCATGTTCAAAAGCCGGTTTGCAACACTACGGACTGCGCTGAGGCCTCCTGCCTTGGCCACGGCCGACAGTGGATCGATCACCATGCAGCGGGGCCGATGCTCATTGATGGCCTCTCTGAGGCGTATCATGTGTGATTCGGTGCCGCCAGATTCCGTGCGTTCTGAATAAATTCTCAGGAGCCCCGACTTGACAATTTTGTCCAAATGAATTCCGACGGACGTCAGATTGCGCATGATCGTCGCAGGGCCTTCGTCAAAACTCACGTACAATGTTCGTTCGCCCCTCAGACAGGCAGCCTCTGCAAACTTCGCCGCCAATGTTGTCTTGGCGGTGCCGGGGGCGCCCGTGACCAGGGTACTCGTCCCGCGAAAAACACCCCCGCCCAGCATTATGTTCAAGGCGTCAAAGCCAGCAGAAACGCGTTCCCGTGTGGCCACTTCGGTGTGTTCGCCTGTGTCCGGCATGGCCACTTCCATCCCCAACGACCCGATACTAAGCGGAAATTCACCCGTTGCGAATTCCGAACCACGATATTTCAATATTTGCAGCCTGCGCACGGAGACCCCATCCTCTAAGCGCTGTTCGAGTTTGATCACGCAATCAGCCATGAACTGCATGAAGCCGTAGTCTGTCTGGCTTACCATATCAGGACCGATTTTGGCCGTCAGGATGCCAGTCAGCTTGTTCTCCACTAACCAGTCCCGGATCCGGTAAATTTCCTGAAGCTCTAAAGCCGGATTTGCGAGAAGAGTCAGCAGCACATCGAGGCCGTCGAACACGATCCACGTGGCGCGCATCTCCCGTTGTTTTGCTTTGAGGATGGCCAACATGCCGGTCAAGTCGAATGTGCCGGACTGAATGACCGCCGGGGACAGGTGGGCGTTCAGGAAAAACAGCTTCCTTTTCTCCAGGCCAGGAAGGTCCCAGCCGAAGCTGGCAGCATTCGCGACAATTTCCCTGTCATTTTCTTCAAAGGCGACGAAAATCCCGGGCTCTCCCCGGCGGCACGCCCCGCTCACGAGAGTCTGAAGAGCGAAGACTGTTTTGCCCGAGCCGGCGCCACCGATGACCAGAGTCGTCCGGCCCCGGGGCAGCCCCCCCCGCGTGAGCACATCAAATCCCCGCATGTCTGTTGGGAGCTTGCGCGGACCCGGATGATGAGCTATTTTTGTCTTTCTGTTCATGATTCTGCTCATGATCTTCCTTCCTGCATATTAGAGCTACAGCACTAAGTATATATATCATATTACTATCGCCGGTCAAAGCTTTGAATGTGAGTTGTAAGTATCGTTAAAATCAGTATGTAAATATCAGAGGTAATGTTTGCGCGCAACGCGAGAGGGTCAACTTTTTTGTCAGAAAGAATGTCCTGCAGGTTATCATCGTCGAGTGAGGAGTTTGTCTTGGCAAGCCAGCCTAGTAGAGGTAATGATCGTGCACGGTGAGCAGCAAAGAGTTGCCCCGGCGGCCTCAAATAATCATCGGGCCCTCGGGAAAAGCGGCTGTCTTGGCAGCCGCGGGGTGGGCTGGGTGTAGTGGCAAAGCAAGCGTTTGGCGGGCGGGTGCAATGGGAGAAGGCGCTGTCTTGGCAGCGCCGGGCGGGAGGGTGTAATGCTGCTAGGTGACGAAATCCAGCACTCTCTTGCTATTGTTTGGTCGAAGCATTGTGACGTCGCGATAAGTCTGGACACATATTCGGAGGATTTCGGAATTTTCTGACTCTCCAATTCCTTCTCCGTCCGTGCGCCGCTCGATGACCAGTTCGTCCTGCATAATTGATCTCCCTTAGATGTAATATGCTGTACATCTTTTATACAGGAGTCAGAAGGGCGAGTCTGTTCAATTTTGCTCATACAGAATAAAGCACGCTTACATAGACGCGAGTTGGTGGCTGATGCCGCTCGGCCCAAACCAAACACTTGAGTCAGGAGTTTTGTGTCCGTCAGCCGGCTGCGACTAGAGACGTTGTCTATATATAACTATTTATGACCGGCTTACGCTTGGGGACTGCAGTGGTTACCTCCTGGTAGGTTTCAACACATTTATCCACGATTTCAGAGCTTTTCGGCTGTTCAGATGTTGATGGTGCTCCCTGACCTCCCGGGTTATCGGCTTCCTCACTCATGGGAAACTCCTTCCTGTTCGCATCTGTAACCGGCGTTCAAGACCATTGCTTTACCAAAGTATAAACAATTAGTATGTTCAATATTGCTCACAAAACCGTTAAGCCCCTTACGGACCTGCCTGCTACTTCAGTTTGCAGTAATTCTCCTGGCCCCTGGTCTTGCAGGCAGGCGAGGACTGACGAGTTCAATTCGTACCACCGGTCCCATGAGTTGCAAGGGTCCCTCCATTTGCACAAAACTGGGCACTTCACCGGCCAGGATCCAGCAGTCATAGTGTAAATCGGTCGGCAGCTTGCCCGCGATCTTACCCAGAAACCCGCGAATCATTCCGATCTGAGGCTTGAAGACGTATCGGGTCGCCTTACTCGACATGTCGCCAATATGGACAGTTTCCTCATCCCCTAAAAGGATCTCCAGCTTGATTGCCTGGGGTTCGGGCGTGAACGCGAGAACGTTTACCGTTTCGTTGGCACCTTTTAATAGATTCTTCAACACCACGACAAGCATGCCGTTGTATACATCCTTGGGAAGGTCAATGTGCCCTGTCCGTGTCTCCTCTTTTCCATCTTTCCCCGCTGAAAATCGAACCTTGTATTCAGCGGTGCCCCGGTCTATCGCGACGTCAATCTGCTCTGGAAAGAAAGGGCCGCGCTGGACCATGTGATAGCGAATCATAGTAAACACACCATTTTGCGAGAAGGTGACTCTCTCATCGTGCAAGGAGCCGTCGCTGAAACGGAAGACCAGGTTGCCTTCGACAAGGCCTCCCTTCTTGACGACCTGGGTCAGCTCACCCTGGCCAATTGTCTCACCGGCAAGCGAACGCACGATCAGATAGCCATGGACAAGGCCTTCAGGAAACCGCACCGGGACAGGGGCGCCATCTGCAACGGAGAAGACGAGGACTCCGAGTACCAGAACAACCATTGCTATGGATGTGCTGCGGTTCCTACTGACGGCAAGGACGAACGACATAGTCTGACAAGTATACTTATAGGAAGGGACTCGGGGGTGTTCAGAATTGCTCACTGTCTGAAATTGTAAAGGAAACCGAGATTCCAGTGATGAGTCAGTCTGAGCCGATCAGCGTGCGTTGGCAGCGGTATCGCGCCACTCCACTGCGCCGAACCCTGGGGATCCGAGGAAAACGTAAGAGAGGCTGATGGTTCCGACCGTCTGGTCCCTGATTTCGACGAACGGATAGTGGGCATCCCGGTGTGAGACGACGTACTGGAGAGCCACGGCATGGCGGTCCCAAATGCGCCAAGTGAACGACATGTCTCCGCGCGCGATATTTTCCCATGCATGGGGTTCGGGAGAGAGCACGCCCGTGACATAGTAGTCGCGCCCCGTGACGTCGATCATAGCCCTGTCGCCGAAGATGAGCCGCACCGCCACGAGCGCCTGCGGCGTACCGCCATAGTGGTAGTCGCGATCACCCGTGATATGGATGCTGCCTGCCGCGCCGTAACCTGTGCCGGCGAGCGCCGTGCCCTGGATCGCTACTGTACGAGAGAGCCATGACTGCCAAGTAGTACCGAGGGAGAGCGCCGTGCTCGAAACACGAAAGACCTGCGGCGAGATATAGTCGTACGTGCCATACAGGCCCCAGATCCCGCGGGTCGATTGGCCGACCGCATAGTCAGTTCCGAAAAGAAGTCCCCGTATCTTGATGCTCTCAAAGATGTTGACGCTGGCGGCGGTGAATTGGAAATCGAAATAGTCGAAAGGCCGCGTGTAGGTATAGCCCGGCTTTCCGGGAAGGCCATAGGCGAACGACAAGTCAGCGACCACTCCATTATGTTTGATGTCCTTTGAGAAGATCTGGGTGTTGAAGAGTGACGTCAGTGTCCCCCCCACCTGGAACCGCATGAAAATGGCCGGATCGTGACTCGGGAATACGTCATCGAACTTGTTTCCGAAGACAAGACGGTTGAAGCCGGTGGGTGGAGAGATCACGGCGGCACCGAGCTCGCGCCAGAATCCAGGCTTGCCGCCGCCGCCTTCTAGCAACAGGCTGGCCATCCGGAAAAGCGGTTCGCCCAAGAAAGTCCCACCGAATGTGGTGTTGATTTGATCGTTGATCGAGGGGGATGTCGTCTCACCTCCCAGTTCCCAGAGAAAACTTCCGGCGGCGGCATAGAAGAGAGATTCCCAGAAGTTGAGACCTGCAGAGCGTGCCAGTCCGTAGTAGACCGAGCCGCCATACGGATGCAGAAACTGGTTTATTTTGAACTGGTCATCGTCGATGACCCACTTACCATCGGTTAGGTGCTTCCAAAAGGTGTTGCCATCCGTGCGGTAAAACTGTTTGTCAGCGAGATAGTTACGGTCGTACCAGTTTAGGGCGAATTCATAGGCGATGATTTCGAGAGCGGGGATGACATAGCTCCGTCCGGCACGTGTCTCCCAAGAGAGGTTCTCCCAAGATAGGAGCGTCTTCTGTATGTTGGGCAAAGGAACAGAATCGGTCTCTGGAGGCGATTGCGACTCGGACGATGCAGGCGTTGAGGTTGAAGGGGCGTCTTCCGCGAGTGCCGCCCAAGGAGCGAAGAGAACAACTGTGAGAATAGCCGTGAGGAGCAAGCACCGAAATGCCCCTGCCCCTGATGCGTTTACGCCGGTGGCATGCTCGTCGCCAATTAGCACAAGCTTTATTTTTATGATTGCACCTTTCCTGGGGATGTCCGCTGAGGCCTGAGAAAAATCACGCCCGGCCCCCCTTCCTCGTCGAGGCTGGCAGTCTGACCAAAATTATTCAGGATTGCAAGATTTGGATGACCCAATGACTCACTCAAGTGACAGGCAGGAGCCATTTCACGAGTCGCAAGATCATCCATTGATCTCCCTAAGTCGATCTGCCATGCTCTCCATCATGTAAGAGCGCCATACGTGGCGGAGCCTGGGAACGCTACGTAGGCTCACGGCTGGAGCTGGGCCGAGCCGTTGGACTGGAGTGATCCTCTTTACCGGCAGGCGACGACGGTCACATTTGCCGCCATCGTAATTTCCCAGGCGGCAAATGTCTTCGCCTGCCGGTCGGAACGCGTGTCGGTCGTTCGCCTGGGTCTGCTGAGCAATCCGTATATACTGGGAGGTATCGGCATGGAGCTGGGCCTGCTCGCATTGATCGTCTATACGCCTGTAGGACAACTAGTCTTCGGGACTGCGGCGCTGCCGCCGGGGACCTGGCCGCTGCTGGCCTTGGGCGCGGCCGGGCTCTTGTTCGCCGAGGAGATCCGTAAACTTGCGGTGCCCTTCATTGCATCAGGTCCCGGCGCGAAGAGCTCGCACTTGGAGTGAAAGCGGACGAAGTTATTTTGCGACTTGGGCAACGACGCCGGCGGCCTCGCGCTCGTTTTTTTTCACGGAAGTGGAGAAGGTCTGCTCGTAAGGGCCAGCGCGCTGGATGGAGATGGCGGGATCTGGCGGATACAAGAGATGAACAGGCCGACACAATGGATCTAGACACCACCGCCGGGGAAGGTAAAAGTTTTGAGCAGACTTACAAGAATCTGATCGATCTGTGGACTTCCGGAGTACGAGACTACCACAGCTTGCTGTCGGACTACTTGACGGCAAATTCAATCTTTGTGGCTGCTATTGGCTTCTTACTCGTACAGCAGCCTAGCAGCGTTATTTTTGTGCTGCTGGGTGTCATGCTCAGCTCCTTTGGCATTCTCATGGCTCTTCAAATGGCCATTGTGCTAGGGCGCTTTTCTGCGCAGACTGCCTTGTGGGAATGGCGGCTTCGCGGCGTTGAGAGAAGCACGAACTGGACCCAGGCCAAGCTGTTCGTTGATCTACATCGTTTGCGGGACCTTCATGAAACCATTGAGGATCGAGGCAATGATCCACCAGCCCTGCGACCCAATCGGGCCATTCTTCAACATCGCCAGTGGTGGGCCAGGCGGGAGATTAGTTTCCCGCTGTTTTTTGGAATCGCTTACGGCCTCTTTTTGATCTGGGGACTT
>JBBRRL010000073.1:0-8054 GCA_038200775.1 Nitrospirales bacterium | reverse complement strand
TGATCAGGACTTTTGTCGCTCGCAAGAGCAGTCAATGATGCGGTATTCAGAGCGGCATTGTTCGTGGTGTCCGGTGCACTTTGATTGTGTACCTCAGCTGCTGCTGGAACCGGGGTCATGAATGTTTGAACGCTCTGCCCTTGATCCTGCATGAGAGCCGCGGGCACGACTACAGACGAAGTCGACGCGGTTGCACCCGGCATCTGCGTGGCTCCAGGTAGCGTGTGCTCGAGAACCAGCCCTTGCTGGCCTGCTTTGAGATCTTTACCAGAGTCCGTTGACAATGCAGCCTGCACGGCATCGCTGATTGCGTTCAACTCCATCGGGGTTGTCAGGGTATTAGGCACTGTCACCCCACTAGGCTGAGGAGCGGACGTTTCGTGAGGCGCGGCGATCACTTGCGGTCCAACCTGTAACATGACGAGCGCTGGTGCGAGCGCGGCTAACATCGATATCTGGTCCGGAGAAAGTTGGGTTTGGGACTGGGCTCCGTCGGCAGCCTTTGCATCCGCTTCCTTGACGGCCACCTGCTTGACCGCGGTCTCCTTGACAACGGCGAGTTTTTCGAGGACCATCCCGAAGAGTAATCCAGCCGCGGCCGAATCTATTGCGGCAGCTGGCACCGTGACACCGGGGCCCGCAACTACCACGCCGGCGGTTGCGGGGCTCGCGCCCTTGGCAAGTGCCAGGCTACCTGAATTAACGGCAGTTCCTGAGGGCGAGGGCTGGGTTCCTGTGGGCGCATTCGGCACGACAGTGTTCGCAACTTCCATTTTCTACCTACTTTCTTTCCAATGATGGTGTGGAAATGACTGCTCGGGGCTCGGCCGCAAGTTTTTCCACTAACCGTGCAGCTTTTGCAGGGCTGAGGGCCGCCAGAATCGCCCCTGCCGTCTTGCCTTTCAATCGGGCGAGGAGGTCTAAGGCCACCGCCTCTTTCATCTTATCAATCCGTTGTGCCGCCTCTTCGACCGGCATGGTCTCAAAGGCTTGGCTCAGATGTACCAGATTCGCTGAAGGTGCTGCGGCACCTGTACCGAGCTTCGCTTCGGTAGCCTTTGCGGCGACGGGTTGGGCGGGCTTCTCCTGCTTCTTGAATAATCCCTCTACGTCTAAGCGCAGCAACTTCAGTCGTTCTTCGTCCCGCCGTACAATTGCCTCGCGGCGATCCAAATCTTGCTGTCTTGCTTCCATCAGCTTCATTAAGGTCTCCGACGGCACACTTATGGTCTTGACAGGATCACTCTCCAATGCCGTTCCCTTGAGTTCCAAAGGCAATTCCTCTGCCAAAGTGTTAATTGATAAGAGAAGTACAAGGATTACAGCGATTGTCAGATTCATCCGGTCTCACCCGACTCGTTTGGAGATCCGGCTCCTCGCTTCTGATGTAGGGACCCGGAATGCTTGGCATCGGACTGCGGCAATAAATTCCCCTGTCGTCCGGTTGCGGCGAGAGCCTGCCAACGGTGGAGGCTTAGTTCATCGTTCGACTTCTGCTCTTTTCGATCCTGCGCCACTGACTTTTCACGATCCCGCTTTGCGTCCAGCTTTTGTGTTATTCGAGATTCCCGCGCGGCCGAAACAAGATTGTCCTGGTTGTCCTGTTTCCGCACTTTCAGGCTTTCTGCCAGGCGCCGCGCAGTCCCAAGCTCGGCACTTATCCCGCCCGCCAGGCGGTACAGATTGAGCGCCTCATCAGCCAGGACAGTGTCCTGCTTGCTCGCGGCGATCTTCTCGAGGACTTTCTCCAGGTCGTGCTCCAACCGGCTCACAGCGTTCTGCTGAGCCGCACAAGCCTGCGTGACGTTAAAAAGCTCTCCACGGGCAAGCTCTTCAACGTGGCGGCGGTATTCCACAATACGTTTCAAACTCATACTGATTCTCCCATGCCCTCAGCCGGCGTTTGCACCAAACGGCCCAACGCCTCGAGGCTCTCGGCGAAAGATACGCGCTCATTCATCCCCTGACGAAGAAATTCCCTGATCGGATCGTGCATCCGAATCGCAAGATCGATCCGCGAGGACGTCCCCGCTTTGTAAGCGCCGAGGTGGATCAGGTCCTCGGCGCGTTTGTACGCGGAGAGCAACTCGACAAGGTGCCGTGCGTAGATGACGTGCTGCGGGGTCACAATATCCGGCATCACGCGGCTGATGCTGCTCAACACGTCAATAGCCGGGTAGTGTCCCTGCGATGCCAGCTCGCGCGATAAGACAATATGGCCATCCAGAATTGACCTCGCGGCATCAGCGACCGGATCACTCAGGTCATCTCCTTCCACAAGGACAGTGTACAGGCCCGTCAGGCTGCCGCTGCCTACACATCCCCCGACGCGTTCGAGGAGGCGCGGCAGTATGGCAAAAACCGACGGGGGATACCCCTTCGTCGTCGGCGGCTCCCCAATGGCGAGACCAATTTCCCGTTGCGCTTGGGCAAACCGGGTCAGGGAATCCATCAGCAATAAGACCCGCAATCCAGCGTCACGGAAATATTCGCCGATCGCAGTTGCGAGATACGCGCCGCGTATCCGCACAAGCGGCGGCTGATCGGACGTGACGACCACTACCACCGAGCGACGGAGTCCCTCGTCCGTCAGATCCTTTTCGAGAAACTCTTTGACCTCGCGGCCTCGTTCGCCGATCAGAGCTATGACATTGATATCTGCTTCCGTATAGCGCGCCATCATGCCCAGTACGACGCTCTTGCCGACGCCGCTTCCCGCAAAGATGCCGACTTTCTGGCCGCGACCGCAGGTCAGCAGTCCGTTGATCGCGCGAATGCCCAGATCAAGAGGTTCATTGATCCGCGCGCGGCTCAAGGGGTTCATCGGCTCGGCATACAATGAGTACGGCTTGCCCGGACCCAAGGGTCCCAGTCCATCGAGCGGCGCTCCGAGACCGTCAATAACACGCCCTAACAGACCCTCACCGATCGGCACCGATGCCGGTTTCCCATGCGGAATGAGCCGGCTTCCCGGGCCGATTCCGTGCACGTCCCCCAACGGCATCAACAAGACACGTTCGCCGCGAAATCCCACGACTTCGGCAAAAATGCCCTCCTGATCGTCTCCTGAGCGTATTTCGCAGACTTCCCCTATGGACGAGATGGGCCCGTATCCCTCGATCACCAGACCGACGGATTGCGCGACGCGCCCGTAGACGGCGATCGTTTCAATTGCCTGCACGTCCTCAACTGTTTTCATGCGGAACGGTCAGTCTTCAAAGCGGTGCTGATCCTGGCGAGTTGACTCGAGATGCGGGCATCCACGATCTGTTGGGTCGTCTCGACGATGCAGCCGCCGGGTGCGATCGATGGATCTGGCTCAAAGTGCAGGCGGGCCGCAGGTCCTAGAGTCACCAAAATCTGATTGCTTGCTTCACGCAAAATTTCAAGCATTAACGGATGGACACGCACGGTCATCATCCCATCTTCCTTGACGCGTAATATCGCCGTTTGCACCTGAAAGGTGATGAGCTCGGGGCGCTGCGTCACTTCATCGTGGATCACTTGCGTCGCAATCTGTAGCACAAGATCCACGAGTTGCTGCTCGACGTCCGCGAGGACGGCTTCCCGCGCATCGGTGATACACTGGGCGCAGGTCTCAAGAAACAAGGACGCCTGGTCGAGACGGCCCCGTTCAGCCGCCAAAGCGGCCCGCTCCACGTCCAACCGATCCGTTGCGGTCTGTTCCGATGTTATCCCAATCCTGAAGGGCGCATCGGGAGTCGATCTATGCCCGGCTGATGGCGGAAGCACAGGACGCCTCTTGACCATCGGCCAGGACGCACCGGCCTTCAACACGTTAGACCAGCATCTCTTGTCCACCTTTGCCTCCTAGAATGATCCGGCCTTCTTCTTCGAGCTTTCTCGCGACCTGCAGAATGTTGCGCTGCGCCTTTTCGACATCGCTGAGTTTCACGGGCCCCCCCACCTCCATATCATCCCGCAGCAACTCCGCGGCGCGGGAGGACATGTTCCGAAAGATTGCCTCTTTCACCGACTCGCTGGCGGCTCGTAATGCCAGGACCAAATCTTCCTTGGCGATCTCCTTGAGCAGTTCTTGCAATCCGCGATCGTCCACCCCGGAGAGATCATCGAATACGAACATTAATTGCCGGACAGAATCTGCGAGCACCGGGTTGCGCTCGGTCAAGCTAGCCGTAAGCGTTTGGCCTGATGTCTTGTCCAGGCCATTCATCAGATCAGCGAGAAATTTTACGCCGCCCAGTTGCTGGCCTTGCGACTTAGCCCCGACCTTTAGTTCCGACTCGAGTACCTCACTGAGTTCCCGGAGCACATCCGGCTGTATCTCTTCCATCGTGGCCAATCGATAGGCGATATCCACGCGTGCCTGTTCCGAAAGAAGCAACATCACCTGGCTGGCCTGGTCAGCCTCAAGGTGGGCCAGAATGACCGCCGCCGTTTGCGGGTGCTCGGCAGAAACCATTCGCTCGATGGCCTTCGTGTCGAGCCATTTCAGCGAATCAAGCCCCGCATACTCCTGTGTGGAAATCGTCGATAACAACTGGGTCGCTTTCTGCGGCCCCAGCGCCTTCGTCAAAATCTTTTTCATGTAGTCTTTGCCGTCCGCACCGGCCGGCGCAGAACCGGATGACATTGTCCGAAACTCCTGCAATACCTCGTTCCGAAGCTCGGTGGTCAAATCCGCCAAGGATGCCATCGGACCACCCAGGCGGCGGATGTCCTTTGGTTCCAGGTGCTTCATGACTTCAGCTGCGGCGTTCTCACCCATGGTGAGCAGGAGGACCGCGGCCTTTTCTTCGCCGCTCAGTTTCTTCGCCACGGCGACTCTACTTTTCCTTCAGCCATTTTTTCACGACGACCGCGGTTGACTGGGGGTTGGCGCGGGCCATCTCCAAGACAGCGCCCTGCGGCGAGGCGCCGACGAACGAGCCCTCCAGTTGCCCGACCGGGGCGGGCAACGTCCCCGGGGGAAATCCGACGTTGGGGGTGGGCTCGGGCGGGGCCGTCAGGAGCCGGATCATCGGCCGCACCACGAACATCAGGACCACCAGCGCCAATAACCCGAACATACCGTAACGAATGTATTGACCCATCATCGGGTTTGAGGCGGCGGATTCGCTGCCCTGCGCGCCATCGTCCGCTGCCGACGCATCGAAGGCGACATTGAGCACTTGAACCTGGTCGCCACGCTCTTCGGAGTAGCCGACGGCCTTCTTCACCAAGTCCTCGAGCTTTTTCATTTCTTCGTCCGCGCGCGCGATATACTTGCGGCTGGACTTACCGTCTTTGCCCGCGGTCACATCATACGTGCCGTCTACTAATACCGCTGCGGAGAGCCGTTTCAGAGTGCCGACAGGTTCAATGATTCGGCTGGTCGACTTGTTGATCTCGTAATTAATGGTGGCATTGCTCCGCGCCGCAGTATTTGTGTTGCCTCCCGCGGTTATTGCTGTCTTTTTGTCAGGCAGGTTGGAAGTCGTCCCGGCGATCCCGCCTTCGGCTTCCTCCTTCGCCGACGTCTTCTCCTGGGAACGATTTTCGCTTCTGACGACTTGGACATTGGGATCGTAGGTCTCTTCAGTGCGCTCGACTTTCCGAAGGTCCAAGACACTCGATACCCGCACGACCGCCTTGCCTCGGCCGACAACGCGTTCCAGCATGCTTTGCACGCGCCCTTCAAGGTCTTTCTCGACAGCCTGTTTGGCATCGGCGTACGCTCCGGTCTGCTGACTAGAGGGGTCGCCGGCCGGCTGTGACAGAATCTGCCCATGGGAATCGACCACCGTCACCTCTTGCGGCTGCAGGCCTTCCACGCTGCTTGCCACGAGATGAGCAATACCTTGGATCTGCCCCGGCGCCAGAGTTTTCCCGCCGCGAAGAGTCAGGACGACCGAGGCGCGCGACCGCTCACGCTGATCCGCAAAAAGACTGCGCTCGGGCACGACCAGGTGCACTCGCGCGCGCTCGACTTCCGCAAGCTGCCCGATTGTCCTGGCCAGTTCACCCTGGAGCGCCCGTCGGTAGTTCAGCTTCTGTACAAAATCCGTCATCCCCACGGTGGTCCTGTCGAAAATCTCAAAGCCAACGCCTCCGCCTTGCGGCAGGCTTTGGCTCGCCATCAGCATACGCAGTTCATGGACCTTGTCGTTCGGCACCATGATCGTCGTGCCGTTACCCTCCAGCACATAGGGAATCTTCTGTTCTTTGAGCTTCGTTACGATCGCGCCGGCATCCTCCGAAGCCAGATGTGAAAACAGAACCTGCATGTCCGGCTCTTGACTCCACATGTAGCCGGCCACAACCGCGGCGATGGCGGCACTCAGGATCAGTACGAGAAGGAGCTGGCGGGCGGGGGCCAGGTCGCGAAATCCGATCCACAGTCGTTCAATCATGAGCTGCTCTGTCCTTGCTTATCAGCCTGAACGCAGTGAAGGCTTACGATCTGCGTGGTTAGAGTTGCATCCGCATGATTTCTTCATATGCTCCGACGATCTTATTGCGGACCTGGAGCATGAGCTGGAAAGACACGTCAGCCTTTTGCAACGCAATCATCGTCTCGTGGAGATTGGTCGACGGCCCGGTCAGAAGCGACTGGACGGAAACGTCCGCCTGACTTTGGGCTTCGTTGATTTTCGCCAGGGCGTCTTTTAAGCTCGCGACAAATGAATCGCCGGATGCGCCTGTGGGGAGTGCGGTGGCGGCCGTTGCAGGGAACTCCCCTAGAGGCACCGGTGGAGTGATGCGTAGATCAGCCATAAAGTTACCTTCCGATATCAAGCGCCCGTTGCGTCATGGACTTTGTCACGCCCATGGCTGTGACATTTGCTTCGTACGCGCGTGAGGCGCCGATCAGATTCACCATCTCTTCGATCGTATTAATGTCCGGCATCATGACAAAACCCTCAGGGTTGGCGTCCGGATGCAGCGGCTCATACATTTGTCGAGGCGGGCGCTGATCTTCGACGATTTTCACGGCTTTCACGCCCGGCGGGTCGGGCAAGCCGGCCCGGTTCATCAAAGCGCCGAACGGCTGCGTGACAGTGCGATCGGCACGGACCAACACATCCCGGCGCCGATACGGAGCCCCATTCGCCGCCTTGGTCGAGTTCACATTCGCCAGGTTGCTGGCAATGACATTCATACGTTGTCTCTGGACTTCGAGTCCGGAGGCGGAGATGGCCATTGCTTTATCGAGTTCCATAAGAGACCGCCTTTCGTTCGGGTCCGCAATAATCAAAAGCTCGGTCGCTGCTCATTAGCGTGCGTCCTTGATGACGCCCAGCAACCCTTGATATTTTCGGGCTAGAATCTGACTCGCGGCGCTGTAGAGAGTACTGTTCTCGTGCAAGGCCGCCATTGTCTTTTCCATAGACACTGTATTTCCATCCAAACCTGGTGACTTTGTGGGTGAGTCCTTCATCACGGGAGGATTAATCCCATCCGCCTGGCCCGGCAGCGTGAAATGACGCGGATTGGGCGGCGCATCACTTCTCGCCATTGGCACTCCGTTTAGGCCCGGCCGGGCCATAGAGTCTAGAACAGACTGAAACTCCAGGTCTTTTGCTTTGAAGCGCGGAGTTTCTTCATTCGCAACATTTGCTAAGAGAACCTGATGGCGCTGCGCGATAAGATCCAGGCTTCGCTCCAACATCTTCATTGTGGAGCTCGTTGCAATCAGTTCAGACATGGGATGTCACCCTTTCCGGCGCTACACCGCCTATACGCCTTGACGCAATCTCCGTACCAGGTTGTCGAAACCGGCTTAACCCGTAGCATATAGTACCTACTTCAATGAAACTATTGATCATAACCGGCCCCTCCCGGCAATGACCGCAGGGCTCGCTTCGGGCTCCCCGGCCAAATCTGCCGAGCCGGTATCAAGCTGCCGATACTCTCTGAGCTTGTTCCGCAGCGTCCTGATGCTGATGTCCAGCAGTTTGGCCGCGTGGGTCCTGTTACCATTCACCCGTTCGAGTGTGCGCGTAATCAGGTCTCGCTCCATCTCCCAAATAGACACCGGTGGAGCGTTGGGGGCCGTATTCACGACCGCGCGAGCAACGGGAACTATCGCC
>JBBRRL010000072.1:0-8081 GCA_038200775.1 Nitrospirales bacterium | reverse complement strand
GTCATCACGATTGGATTCGCGGGTCGCACGAGAGCCTGCATCAGGACTGAGTTTACGCTCCCCATCGCTGATGACGAACGCCGGGAAACCTTGATTCACGTGGCGTTACTGACCGCCCGGACATTTGCCGCGCTCGACGCGCCGATGCAGTTAACGTTCGCGGCGACGCTTCGTGAGTGGATCGAAGATCAATTTGTCGCTTGCCCGACCCGTTTGATTCCCGGTGATCCGATGGCGTGCCTGCCTCGGTTCGCGTCGACGTTTGTCGCACCTGTCCGAGAATATGCCCTCGCGAGCAAAGGGTGCGATCAGAATGGACGCGGCATAGAGTTTTTCTTGCCTATGGCGTTGGTGAGTTTTCTGCATCATGTTGTCGTCACCCACCCGGATCCCGAAGACCTGCTCAAGCCGGCGCTCGCCTTATGCGGAGCGGTCGTGATCCAACCGATGACCATGGAGAATCACTTTCAGGCCGCCGGGGCGAGTCTGCCGAAAGTTGTTTCTCTAACAGAAAAGACACCGCCGGAGGTGATTCTGACAACCGTAAGCTTGCCGACACCATTACCTGCGATTGTCAGGAAGCCGATCCCTGGAATACCGGCCAGAGACAGACGTCCCGGGCGCCGGCGCACTCTCATCATATCGGCCTGCATCGCCGCGCTGCTGATTATCGCGGGTGTTCAGTTTCTGTCTATCCAATCCCCGGTGACAGAGATTCCGCTGCGCGACATGGTCGCGAGACGCCCGCCTGCCACAGTTCCACCACCGTCTATTTCCCTTCCTCCGTCACCACCTACCTCCGTCCCTGCGGTACCGCCTGCTTCCGTCCCTCCCGCAGAGGCACCTGTGCCCATGCAGTCGCAACCATCTCAATCCGTAGATCCACTCCGGACGCTTCCGTCTGAGCCGGTAGTCTCGCCGACTCCGGATACTCAAGCCACCGCTCCTCCGCCCACTGCTGTTAAGTCGGCTCCCGTCCCATCCGCTCCGACCGAGCCAGTGGTGGAGGAGCCTGGGGAGAAGTCCTCTTCCAAATCCATTCGCCTGTATCAACGCCAGGTCCGAGAGCTTGGCGAGGATGCCATGGCGCAGGTAGTCGTAATGGTCAATGCCATTGATGGACAGGTATTAAAGGAATTCGCTTTGAAGGACGTGCTCGCGTATGGCCTGCGCATGACGAAGGCTGACGTAAAACAACTTCAGCGGCTGACCCCGCCGGAAAGGTACCAACAAAAACAGGACGGGATCGTTCAAGTAGTCGCCGAACTCCAACGCCTCGCCCAGGACGTGAGTGTCGTGCAGATCCAACCCCCCTCCGGGACACTGAAAGAACGATTGAGCGGTGTTGAAGCGCGCCTGGAAACAGCACTTTCCGCTATAGACAATTAGTATATTTAGTATCGAATCTTGATTTAAGTAAAAGTATCCGGTAGGATATACCCTACATAGGACTTTCACGCCGAAAAGGCCACCAATATGGAAATGCTGTTTTATCAGAAGCCTACACGTCTGAACATCGTGACGCACGGCAAGCTGCGGTTCAGCCCGCTCCCCAATTTTGAATTTGCGTCAAAGGTCTCTGCAGTGCCGCTGATTGCAGCGGAATTTCCCGTGGCCTGTCGCCAATATCCCATTGTCTTCCTCGAGGCTCCGAATGGGATGTTGAGTGCCCAGGCCGTTCTGTCACTTGAGAACGAACGCAACTCCTTTCTCGATGAAAAAGGTAACTGGACCGCCACATATGTCCCTGCGTTCATTCGACGCTATCCCTTTGTCCTGGCCGAGATCCCCGGGAAACCCGATGACTTCGATGTCACATTCGATGAGGCCAGCGGATGTTTCGACAAAAAGAAAGGTGAGCCTCTGCTCGATGACGACGGGAAGCCCACCAAATTCTTGCAAGAACAGATCGACTTTCTGCAATTGTTTCATGCCGAGTTTAAACGGACGGAGTTATTCCTGGAAGCCGTGAAGAAAGAGGATCTTCTGACCCCCTACAATGTGGATATTGTCCGAGGAGGGGATCAGGCCCGGTTCGCCATCCGGAGTGCCATGGTCATTAATGAGACCAAGCTCCAGAATTTGGCCGCCGACAAGGCGTCCGTCTACCTGAAAAATGGATTTCTCGCATTGATGTACGCACAACTGATCTCACTGCAGAGTTTTCTCGCTCTTGCCAACCGAGCCGGCGATCAAGCCACTAATAAGACCCCGTGGTGGGCCAAGTAGAGGATATGCACGGGACTGCTAGCCTTTAAGCTCTATGTAATGGCCGCATTGAGAGTCGGGTTCTTCTGTTTGACCACTCTCATCAGCGCTCTCGTCCTCGCCATTTCCATTAGCCCCGCACAATCGCCCTCACGCGACACGCCCGGAATTCTTCTTGAAGAAGAACGGCGCGCGCAAGAGCAAAAGACAAAGCAAGAAAGGTATATTGAACCGAAGCCGCCGCCCGAGATCGTTGTAAAGCCGGTTCCGCCCCCCGCCATCGGTCCTACCGAGTCAAAACTCGTCGTGTCCCGGGTGATGTTTACCGGCAACACGGTATTTAAAAGCGCCGAACTCGATCGAATCGTGTCGGCAGCCCTTGGAAAAGAGATGACGCTCGGCGAGCTCAACGAGCTCGTCGGCAAAGTCTCAGACTATTACGTCGCGCATGGTTATATCCTGGCGCAGGCCTATGTGCCGCCACAGGAGATCCGGGACGGCATAGTTGAAGTGGCAATCCTTGAAGGCGAGGTGGGCGCGATTGGACTCACCGGCAACAATCGATATCGTTCCACCACGATCTTGAATGCGATGGACCCCGTCCGAAAGCGTCGCGTGCTCAACGAATCCGTCCTCGAGACTTCTCTAAACGAGCTGAATGACTATCCCGGGCTGAAAGTCCGTGCGGCGCTGAAGCCTGGCGAGCGGCGTGGGGTCAGCGATCTTCAGCTCACAGCGGAAGAGCGGATCCCGTACACGCTGGCGGTCAATATTGATAACTATGGCTCCCGTCTGACGGGGCCCTGGCGGTACGGGAGCACCATTGGTATCGGAAACCTGACTGGCCTCGGTGACAACCTTACATTGCAAGGATTGAAATCCAATACACGGCTGTTTTTTACCAACATCGGTTATCTGATTCCGATTAGTCATGCTGGAACGAAACTGGGCTTCAATTGGAACCACTCTGAAAATATAGTGGGCGAAGAGTTCGCCGCGACGCGCCCGGTAGGCCGCGCCGATATTGCCTCGGCAGATATTCATCAGACGATCACTAAAACGGCTGCTTTCGGCCTCACCATCAATGGAGGGTTTGATTTCAAAACCATTCGAAATATTATCAATGGGAGTGTGGCCAACGGCAGCAAGGACGAGCTCCGGGTGTTCAGGCTGGGACTGCACGGGGAATACCAGGATCAATGGCGAGGACGGAATTTCTTCGGGTTTACAGTTCACCAAGGAGTCGATTTTTGGGGAGCCTCGACACAGAATGCTCCCGGCACAAGTTTCCAAGTCGGGAGCGGCCATGGCGGCGGACCTGGGTACTGGACAAAGCTCACCGGTGACCTGGCACGGTATCAGTCACTCGGGTTCCCATTCATCCAGAAGCTGCCTGTTCTCCCTGTGGTTCTCAATGACAGCTATGTCATTCTCAGGGGCACCGGTCAGCTATCCAGCGACCGACTGCTTTCTTCTGAACGGTTTTCTATCGGCGGGTATTACACTGTCCGGGGTTATCCGGTATCCGAGAAAATCGGCGACAATGGGTATGCGGTTACCGCGGAGTTCGTGGTTCCGATCCCCTCCAGTCAGAAAATCCCCTATAGCGCATCGGCTTGGAAGGACGTGGTCCAGCTCGCGTTCTTTATCGACCATGGAGGGACATTTGCGACGCCCATTTCCTTGCCTCAGGGCGGCTTCGGATATTTGACCGGCGCAGGCGTCGGTCTTCGAATCAATCTCCCGTTCGGCGTCCCTAAGCCAGTTGATCGAAGCCAGTTAGCCTTGAAGATCGACTGGGCGTCCGCGATCGGGCGTCCGCGACCGAGCAGCCGGGATCAAGGGATCAGTCTCAACGGAGTCTATGGGGACGGTGCGGCCGGCGTCCTCTATATAAGCGCGGCTCTTCAGTTTTAGAACAGCCGGACTTTGGAGCGTCTCAGCGACCTCGGAGCGCGTCCGTTGGTTTGAATAAAAGCGCTAGCTTGCACGCCCGCTGGTTTGTATATCGCGGACGCCCGAACCTCTGTAGCAGCCTCCCCATCGCAACCTTCACTTTGGAAAGAGATTGTGCCAGAATTCGGTCTGTCGCCAGAACCGCGACACAGAGCCTGATGACCCAAAGGCTGGCTGTGCTGGGTTCACATGATGGAACTGTTGCGCTGCCATCACACATTGTAGAACGTCTCGTTCTTTCATAGCCTGTCAAAACATTAGTATTTATAATTTAGGTTTAATACCTTAGGCGTGCCCCAGATAACAAAACGACTCATTCGGCTAAGACAACTTCGGCACAGACGCATTCACACTGGAACTACGAGATGAGTAACCACGGCGCCAGCCATGCCAACCGCCAAGCCGGCTCCGACGCCGGCGCCCGCCCTTGTGACGCCACAAGTCCTGCCGACGGCGGCGCAGCAAGCTCAGATGCTGAACAACATTAACGTCATGCAAGCGATCCAAATGGTGTCATCACCCTCTCCTGGCAAACGAATGTCGCCACCATGGGGCTCGTGGAGTATGCGACGACGGCGGCATTAAATCCGCCCGCGGGGTATTCAAAGTTCCAGCGTCGTATGGAACGAGTGCTCGAGAAGACCAGTGCCAGCACCAGCGTGGGCACCGCGCACAGCATGCCCGGACGGCCACTCGTATCTTGCCGCGGTTGTCATAATATTACCGTTTACATTCTAGGTAAGATACCTTAGTATACTGTTTGTTGCTTTCTTCGCTTTCTATGAATGATTTACAGCATGGCGGGGACACAACCAAGAATTCGGGATGGGGGGGGAGCCTATATTGACCTGACGCAATTGTCTGGTATTGCGCTGAATTAGTGTTATAATCTAAGTTAAATAGATTAAGTTAACTAAATGATATAGGATAGAAATAAGGACACAAAGAAAACATGAAAAAACAGATTGGTAGATTCATTGTATTTACCTTGTTGTCAGGATTCGTTTCCTTATTGCCGATACCTGCTGAGGTGTCCGCGGCAACAAACTTACTTAAATCTTCAGATCTATCTTGCGCGGGAGTGTTCTTAACCCCGGGAGTTGGCATGGGGGGTAGGTCCCTTTTTCCGATTACTTTTCGATATGAAGCTGATGGGAAACGCCATTATTTTATGTACGATGGTACTGGACATATCGTGGAGTTTCCTGAACCCAGTTTGTCTCCTTGCAATACACCGCTCACCGCGGTCAATCGAGCTACCTATGAAAACTGGGGCGGGGATTGGGGAGTTTTCGATGTAAATGGAGGCGACCACTTTATTCCTGGACAAGGATCATCTTATGCATTTGGTATGCATTATGATAAGACACTGTCTCGGTTATTGCTTATTTGGTCAAATACATATATGATGGCTGGAAACCACAATACCTTCGCCGGAGCAACTCTCAACAATACTACTCATACGCTAAATCGTGAAGGTTGCTGGGCTGTTTCTGGCACGACCATGCCTTTGGCTGGGTCAGGAATGCTGGACATCCCTAGCTCTTTTGTCTCGGCCAACTTACCCTCAGGGGCGAGGTACGGTATCGGGTTTGGCGGAGCCATAACTTCATATACCGGGGGAATTTCACTGGGACCGAGCCTCATAGCCATTCGTCCTCCTACTTCTAATGCTTGTGCTCCGAATACTGATTATTTTGGAGACAGCGGAACCACTCTGTCTTATTACCCCGTAAACAACAATGGCCCAACCTGTGCCGGTGTCACTCTAGGATGTACCCCAACTCAAGCGCCTACTCCTCCATATCCTGCAAAGATGGCATTCACTAAGTATTCCAAACTGATGTACGCGCCGGACTGGGATCCGTACGATGGTCATGGCTGGTTTGGTTTTGGTACGGGATTTGGTATGGGCTGGTACGATGATGGAGCGAAAAGTGGGATTGTGGTTCCTGTTTCCACTCCCGAGGGGTGGGCGGACACTCTGATTGTGGCCTCTCCCGCTCCTACATTTGATAATCCTTCTCTTTCATTTTATCGAACCGGTACTATGTATGTGGCTTCCACCGGAACTCACGATGGACTAAATATGAATCCTGGAGACAAGATTTGGATCCAAACCTGCAGACCAGGAATTGATCCAAATTGCGAAACGGTAAATTTCCGACATTTTTCTACTGCGATAGTTGATTCAGTCACACCCGGAACCGGACGAGTCGCTTTTCACATATTAGATGGTGATTTTGGTGCTGGTGACCAAAAACCTGTAGTGGGCGGACATGTTTATTTAGGATGCATCTACGCTCACGGCATGCCGGATTGTTCCCGCCTAACTTTCAGGCTGCAAATCTATGACCCAGCCCAATACGCGGAAGTGGTGAGAGGTACGCGGCAGTCTTATGATGTTACATATAACGAAGAAACAGACCTGACTCCACTGGTTCCGGGAGTCGGATGTCCAGCTTGTGGTAGTGGAGTCGCAGCTCATCACGGCCTGGGGACTCTAATAGACTCCGATGCTCACCAGGTACTGATGGTGGTCTCTCAGGCTAACAGCCCTCTCTACTCCGTGGGCCATGCTATCTATGTATTAAATGTAGGCTCCGGCCCTACCAGCAATAATCCGACAGCCAGTATTTCGGCTTCTCCTTCTTCGATCACTCCCGGGTCTTCTTCTACGTTGTTTTGGTCTAGCAATAATGCTACTTCGGTTTCTATTTCTCCAGGCGTTGGTGCTGTTGGAACTTCAGGATCAAGATCAGTTTCTCCGACTGCCGCTACGACATATACGATTACTGCCACGAATAGCCAAGGAAGTGCCTCTTCACAAACTATTGTAAGTGTCGGTTCGGCTTCTGCATCTGCCACAACGGCCCCAACCTCCTTGTCACCCCCTCCCGCCCCGGCGTCCCCTGTTCCGGCAGGTGGAGTGTCGGATAGTTTTAATCGAGGCGACAGCAATTCGATTGGCTCTAATTGGACGTATGTGTATGGGGGAAACCAAAGCCTCAACGGGGGCGTGATAGGCATCACCGGAAATAGAGCCTATTCAGATGGTATAACTTTTGGTCTATCGGCCGCTTACTGGAGCGCCAATACTTTTGATAGCGACCAATCGTCTCAATTTACAATTGGTTCCATTGATAGCTGTTGTCATTCATATGTGGGAGTTAGGATGATTGGTTCCGGTCATTCGGCGGGCGGAAAGGGCTATTTGGCCTCCAAAGATGGTGCAATCTTGAAGCTCGATATTAATGGTAGTTTTACGACGCTGGCGGCGGGCGATAGCAAAGGAGCAGTCGGCGATATTATTAAAATATCTGTCGCAGGCAATAAAATCACTTCTTATCGGAATGGTGCCCTCATTGCTTCAATAAATGATAACAGTTTTGCTTCTGGTTCTGCGGGCCTGGCTTTTTATTGGTATGGAACTCATAGCACAATAGACAACTGGCAAGGCGGCAACCTCACCTCTCAGATAACCCCTCCGGCACTCGCGTCGTCAACGCCACTCGCGCCGACACCGCCGCCGGCTCCGGCGCCTGCACCGGCGACCACTGTGACGCCGCCCCCAGCCACGCCAACTCCCAAACCGGCTCCGACGCCTGCGCCGGCAGCTGTGGCGCCACAAAGTCTGCCAACGTTGCCCGCTCAAGCTCCCGTGGTGAGCAACGTTAACGTCACGCAAGCCGCGCCAAACGGCGTCATCACGCTCTCCTGGCAGACCAATGTCGCCACCACGGGGCTCGTGGAATATGCAGCAACGGCGGCCGCGTTGAATCCGCCCGCGGGATACTCCAAGTTTCAGCAGCGCATGCAACGAGTGCTCGACAAGAGCAGCGCCAGCACGAGCATGGGCACCGTCCACAGCATTACGATTCCCGGTGCCCAGTTTCCATCGAACACCCCAATCTATT
>JBBRRL010000071.1:0-8116 GCA_038200775.1 Nitrospirales bacterium | reverse complement strand
TGGAAGATGCCTCATGCTTGTAGGGTTTAGACATGCAACCGCCAAGAAGGGCGAGAAGGAGGACAAGACTCCACAACCGGGTGAAAATGATGCTTCTTGGCATTCTCCCATTATTGCCGAGAAGAGGCCATGACGCAAGCCAACCGCCGTCGCGCGCATGTGCAGACTCCAGGATGCGCGTATAATGAGCCTGAGTAAGGACTCAGAGGCATGGAATGCTTAAGGTTTTATTGCTAAGCATGCTGTTATGGAGTACCAGCCAATTACCGGTCTTTGCGAGCGACCCCCCGCCGGCCATCACGGGCTGGAAGTCATATACGAATGCAAGATTCGGATTCTCTGTGCAATATCCCCCGGAGTGGCAACTCGGCAAGCCGTTGGCGGACGGTGTGGGCATTAGCCTTTATCCGCCGGTGCCGAAGAGCCAAATGACCTTGTCTGGATACCTGAACATGGTCGAAGGCACCAGTCAGAATGGCCAGCAGAGCATTACCGAATTTGCCGATGCGCACCGCAGGATCATTCAGGATTTGTATGCCAAGAAATCCATCGCACTGAAATGGGAGCCCGAGAGCCCCGTCACGCTCGGCAGCCGGCCTGCCATGCAATTGACCTTTTCCTATCGCGACGATAACCAGGCTGATGTCATTGAGTTCCACATCTTCTCCGTCGGCCGAAATGAAGGGCGTGGCGTCCGCATAAAAATGCCGGCTGCGGCTCGTACAACCCTAATGCCGACCATTTCTCAGGTCCTTCAAACCTATGAACCAGGCCGGGATTAGGACGCGGTGAGCCCGTACGGTACGCCTTCTGTCGCGCGCTAACTACCTTTGCTGTTTGCCGCTCCGGATATCAGCTAATGACTCTGCTCGCAGGTAACGGGGAAGAATCCAGTAGGACCTCACAGTCTTGCTCGGCGTGCCCCAATATACGGTTAGAAACGATGACATACGCAGTGTCCTTGACGTAAGTCAGCAACTCGGGGGGCATCCAGCGTTCAAAATAGCCTAGGCCGTCACAGAAAAGGCACGTCTGGGGGGATTCGCAGGGACAGACCCATCGGACCAGAAACTCCATTTCTCAACCCCTCATTGTCCGCTCATACATGGGAGGAACGATTACAAACTGTCGCTTGTCCGTACAGGAACAGGGTGTTGAATGGTTACCGTACGCGAGGCATGACAGAAGCGGCACTGTTGCATGACTCCTTGCTTTTGCAAAATGCCGTGCCGATCCATCTGGCCCAAGCTTCGCCGGTGCTGCCAGGAATGATGCCCGAAGTAGCAGCGGAGTATGTTGAGCATTGTGGTTATCCCTTCAATTGAAATCTGGAAATCCCGAGGCAAAAGATATCACACTAGGTGTAACTATGGTTTCCACGGACAGGGGGTTCGCGCCCAAAAGGAGGGGCAGGAAGCTGATACACGCCAGCCAGTTTCTGCGCGTCGCTACAGCGCCGATCTAGCGCTCTCGTGCTACTGGACATGTTAAAATAGCTTCTTTGTAGATATTAAGACGAGGACAGAATGCGGTACGGCAGGGCTGCTCTTGCGATATTGGCTATCCTTGTGATCGTGGCTGGCCTCGCCGTCCTGGGCGGAATCAGCTACTTCCTGGGCCGCGTGTCCCAGCCCCAAACAGACTCACAGCCCAAGCCGAAATCCCCCGCGCTAATCCCCGGCAAGCTTCCGGCTCAACGGGTTCAGGGAGAAGTCATCAAGAAAGACGCGACCTCCTACGTCATCAAGGAGCGATCCGGGCGGGAGATCAAGCTAAATATCAACTCGAAGACCAAGGTTGAAGACATCCCAAATGTCGGCGACAAAGTCACCGCCACCGTCGAGGCGCTCCCCTCGAATGTCTATACCAAATCCTTGGAGGTTACTTCCGAGGGAAAGAACGGGGACAAGGCGCAAACAGAAGCCATACCCGACGTTGTGGAGGGAGAGATCCGCGAGATCCATGGAGAGAATTTGCTGGTGCAGACCATAAAAGGCCAACAGGTGAAGCTGCACACTGACAACCACACGAAAAAAGACGGCAATCTCAGCGTCGGGGACCACGTGTTCGCCGAACTGAATAACAGCGTCGCACAGGGCTACGCGACAAGCATTGCAAAGCGCTAACTCGACCTGATCAACCTCCCGAATGAGATGCGGTCGCCGCGTGGCCTCAAGGCGTATCTAAGAGTAGTACCATTTTTATCTAATCCCATACACTGTTCCCTCTGAGCTTCAAAACCTCCCAGGGTAGTTTTTAAATCTGTTTGAAACATTGGCGATTTTTTACAATGCAGTCATTTATTTGATGGCAAGAACTTTGCGCATTCCGTGGAACATGTCAGCCTTTAAACAATCCAACAGGGAGGCACACATGCTACTCAAACAATATACCCGATCATTACTCGTAGCGCTGGGCGCGCTGTCTCTACTGCTCGCCACATCCGCATGTTCTGTGTATAAAGCATCGACCCAACCTGGCGTCAAGGATCTTAACGTGCTGCACCAGGGCACCCCTCGAGCGCTCGTGATTAGCGAGTTGGGCGCGCCGACCCTGGCAGAACAAAAAGACGGCAAGAAGGTCGAGTTTTATAACTTTAAGCAGGGCTACCACACTAGCACAAAGGCCGCTCGAGCCCTATTTCACGGTGCTGCCGATGTGTTTACCCTCGGTCTCTGGGAGATTGCGGGTACACCCATTGAAAGCATGGCAGATGGCACGGATATGAGCATCGAGATTACTTATGATGAATCAGACCGCCTCGAGAAGATGGTCGTTCATAAAGGCGAGAAGGAGCTGTCATAGCTGACGCCAGGCGACTGCATACACGCACACGACATAAAATCCAGCGGCGGGACCTGCTCAGGGTCCCGTCTTGCTGGCTTCCTTCTTTTCCGCTAGACCTCACCAAATTTTTGGCAGTATACTCGCTCCGCCAATCATAGGATGGACCATGTTCAATGCGCGTGTGATGCTGGGCTCGATATCAGGTGTCTTCGCAATCATCATCATGATGCTTGCCGGTTGTGCGACACCTATCGAGGTGAAAACGGCCTCCAAAGCGCAATTGACGGTGATCGATGCTCTGGACACGGCGATTGGGGATCTTAAACAGGCTTTCGATCAGTTCCACAGCGATAAGGAGGCTCGCATCCAAGAAGAAGGGCAGATGCTTGTCGCTCGACAGGCAATTGCTACGCTGTACCCGCAAAATCGACCCATGAAGCAGATCATCGCGGACGCCTTATTCGAATCTTACAATACCAACGTTCGACCCTGGATCGACAATGCGCTTCTCTGGCGGGACATTGACAGCCAGATCGCCTCGTTGACCAAGCAAATCGCCGGGACCACCGATCCGGCTCTGAAAGGACGATATACGTTAGCTCTCCAGGACCTTCAAGAGGTACGCGCCCGGATCGTCAAGAATAAACCCGCGCCGGTTGCCGAAATCGAGGAGGTAATCGCCGACGACCTCGATCGGGAACGTCACACCGCAAATGACATTGATCGGTTGCTCGCAAGCCTGCGGTCACAGATAGCCGTGATGAAGTCCATGGCCACCAAAGTCGACGCGTGGATGGCACTTGATGTGAGTGTTTCTCAGGAACAGGCGGACAGTTTGAAGCAGGCTTTGATCGGCGCCGGGAAACAGCTTGGGGCAGGCGGGAAATGAGAAAAAGCCGCTGCGCCATCGGTCTTCTCTTCTGCGCCGTTCTTTTCAGCGCCGGATGCGGAATCCATCGCGGCAATGTGACGGCGCTCAGCCAGGAGCAGCAGCAGTACTTTGCCAAGCTCGAAGACACCCTCAGACAAAAGCGCGCAACTCTCGCGATCGCGTTAGAGGAACAATTAAAGGTCGATCGTACTCGTCAACAAAATCTGCTGGATTGGCAACGAGACCTGGACAAGGCGGATGTTCTCCTGGCGCGGCAACCGGATGTCACCGGCGCCGATAGACTGCTTCATATGAAACTGGCTGAATTGGACCTGGAGTCGGTAGCGCGCGTTGCCGGACTGCGACAGATCGACGAATCGCGCAAGAACGCGATCCTGAAGCTCTATGACAAGCTGATCGCCGCGCTGGAGACCCTTCAACAAAACAGCGACACATTGCTCAAATACCTTGAGAGCAGAGACGCGGTGTTTGCGCTGAGGAGCTTGGATGTCGAGGGCATGCTTCGCGCTGTGACTAGCATCCGCGAAGGCAGCGAAGAGCTGGGGTATCTCAAGAAGGCATTAGCCGAAGAAAATCGGGCCCGTGAGACGTACGCCGAGCAAGCAGTCGAGAGAACACGCACCCTGCTCATCAATATCTTCCAGAAGTAACGGGGATACGATGGCCAATCTGACCGACCTGAAAAAATTCGGCGACTTCTTAATACCGGCGCTAGAAGGAATTTTCGAAAAAGCAGGCAACGGGGACGTCGGACCAAACCGTGGCGTAGGCAAGGCACTCGAGCGTTTGGGAAAATTAGTTTCCGAAGCAAGTGAGCCTACTCCGGCTCCGCTCGGCCAGCGCTCAGAAGCCATTTTAGCGGCCAGAGGCGTGCTCAACGAAATTATCGTTCAAGCAGCCTCCAATAATACTCCGCTTCCGGAGACCACTGTCATTACGATCCAAGCCCAGCGCAATGCTCTGCGAAACCAGTTCGCCCTGTTATTGGAGGAGAGTGTGTTTGAAGACATCCCGCGCCTGCTTTCCGATAGCGATATCGCCCGTTTCTCCGATCAGCTAGAGCTGGCACAAGAAGATGTAGCGGCGCGGCACCAAGCCAAGGAGACTTTGGACACGGTCATCTCGGCGGCCCTGCTTGCGGCCAAAATAGCATCCAAGCTCGCTTAGTTTTCAGACGTTCTTACTTCAGACCCTGCAAAACGGCCTCTTTATTGACGTAGAGCGAGTCTTTCGACATCCCTTGTGACGATCTCGAGCGTGCAGCGGCGCGCCGCAAAAGGTCATCCGCTCGCTCATATTGAGTATGCGCGTGGAGGCCTTTAAGGCATGTATTCATGTCCGCCGCGCCATGCCCATGTTGCACGCGCGCTGTGTCGGCCGGGCCTTCCTGCATATGCATCCAGAACCCCTCCGGGTTCACGACAAGTGAATGACCCGTGCGGTAATGCGTGTAAAACTCGTGATCGTGCTTAGACATTGAAGAACCTTTAAGGTCATAACCGTATTTTTGCAAAACGTGGTCCACGGGGGTGCGAAACGTCTGCTCAACTCTCGAGAAGACGTCCCCGTTGTTCATCTGCGGATCGATCTGGTCCATGGCGTGTTCCCCTTTTCCGTCTCTTTGATTAGCGGCTCAGTGAAGTGCCGGCAGTTGCCGAGAGCCACTAGCGCGACACCTCGTCGACTATACGTGCGATGCACCCTCGCCTTTATTGAGGCCGCGGGCCAACTTCTGGTCCATAGTAACATAAAGCCGCAGGAGTGTTTCTGTGCTATGACTATCTGCGGTGAGTCGGCTATTCACAGAGTGTCCGGCCGGGAGTCGCTGATCACATGTTCCGCGGGGTTTCACCGCGTGATTTTCCACCTTCATATGCCGCCTTGCCCCGATCAATCACCGAATCCAGGGTCGCTTTTGCATCGCGCCCGCGGGTGTAGATCTCATCTTTTGCTTGTCCAATATAGCCACGCAGCAGATCGCGCGTTTCGGACCCCGATTTAGGCGCCAACAGCAACGCGAGGCCCGCCCCCACCAATGCACCCACGCCAAATCCCACCACTGCGGTCAAGTATTTTTCGCTCTCGTCATGCATCGTCTAGCCCTCCATGAAAATGAAACCAAACTTCTTTTAACTGCGCCTGTCTTGCTTTTTTAGTAACCCGATAATCTTTTAACTTAACCCATACATCGATGACGGGCTGTTCAATATTGCTCACACCGACGACCTATTCCGAGGGAGCGTCCGCTAAATCCTTCCGGTCAACAATAAGATGACCAGAATCAAAAGCACCAGGCCTACACCCCCGCTGGGACCATAACCCCAGTTTTTGCTGTGCGGCCAGGTCGGGAATGCGCCAACGAGAAGCAAGATCACAATGACCAGGAGAATAATGTTTATACACTCCCTCCGTCTCAGGTGATGTTTCGGTAACCGTTCAGACCCGACCAGTTAGCCTAACAGTCGATACACCCGCGGCTGAGCACCATGCCTGCGGTGACTTTCTTCTAGCGACTAGGCGGCCTTGTTTATATCGCTCGATTCCTTTTCTTCCACTTGGATCTCCTCCGCGCGGGCGTCACTGCTGAGTGACGTTCCGACCGCATAGACAAGCGATATGACGCCTACGATCGCCATGACTCCCATGGAGACATTTCCTACCGCTGCAAATTCCCATCCTCCAAGCATATATGCCTCCTTGATTCAATCTATGGATTAAATTGTACGCATTAATAATCGCGGGCCGTCTCGATTCTCGCTTTGCATATATGTCTGGCCGATCTCCCCCTCTTCAGTAGACGATTATTCCGCTTTCACAATGCTTCGGAGCGCATGGACAGAATCGAACCAAGCGGCATCTGGACATGGCGGCACGTGATCGCATCTGTTTATCCGAGGTGTATTACCTATCATGAAAAACACCCAGAGCACAATTTTCTTTTTACGATTTCTTACAATGTTCCGGTCAAGAATCTGACAGGCCTGGTAAGCGGCGAAGACGCTTCGCTTGACGAAATAAAATACTGGGGATCGGTCACGTTCAAAATGGCTCGGTGGAGAAATTTGCTGCCGCGCCACTGATTTTGAAGCGGCGCGGCTGCAAGACTTCTCATGACTAGGCGGCTCTCCTGACTTCACTCGCCCGCGTTTCATCAGCCGGCCGTTCCTCGGTCGGGCTAAAAGGGCTCATCGAAGTTCCCACGGCGTAAACCATGGAGCAAACACCGGCAATCGCCATAATTCCCATCGAGACGTTTCCTACAATCGTAAATTCCCAAGCTCCCAGCATAGCTCCCCCTCTATTGTTAATGTGACTCGTGCACCGTTTCTCACTGTGTTATTTCCAGGTGCCTCTGGCTCTCGACCTTTGACCTCTTCCCCGAAAACGCCTATGCAGCATTCCATGTACATGCAACAAGCTCGGCACTGGACTCACCAAACTCGTCACGGACAATACATCTCCGCTGCGCGTAATTATGAACGCGATTGCGGAGCGTCCTGGATTTGTTTTGGTTCAGTGCTTTACTTATCATAAAGAAATTACCTAAGTCAAAACATTCTTATAACATTGGCTTCCCGCCGCACAAGTTGTGCGGAAAATGGAGCCAGCAAGTCTGTTTTCTCCGGGTCGATATACTCGGAGACGACGCGCGTGCCTTATGAATGATCCCAAAATGCCCGGATGATGACATGGCCGAAACATCAATCATTGAAGACGATAGTGAGCACCGCCTAACAAGCGATCGAGAGTCCGCAATTTGCCGCAATAACTACTTGGAAGCTTCTCCATTGCTGGAGACTGTACTGAGGAAGGATTCAAATACCTGCCTATAACTTGTAGCCGGTTTTCGTGTGCTCTTATAGTTCGTCCGCTGCTCTGATCGTCCTTCACCCATTTGACTCGCTGTGTGCCGTACTTCCGAAATCATAGGGCCCCCTTGTCCGATTTGTAATACACGATGATGTGTTATAGCGCAGCCCGCGCCTTCGGTCTGTTCAATATTGATCACTAAGTAAATATATTTCAGTGGTAATAGTACTATGTAGCTGCTAACTGCTTGATATGTTGCGTAAATAGCAATGTCGCTTGAGAATAACGTTTTGTTTATTTATTGAAGAATGCTGGATTCAATATCGAACGGAAACACTCGGCGGCTATGGATCGTCTTTAACACCGGCCCCGCGAGATGCTAGTGGCAGACTCTCTAGCAAGTATCTCTGTCGAAATCTAAATAACTCGCATGCAGCTATCGCCTCAGTCGTGGAGGACAATATTGAGCAGGGAGCTGTGAACTTCCAGGCTGGCCATGCCTTCTTTGTAGTCGATGAGCCCCAGCTTGCGGAACTTGTTCATAAAGAAGCTGACGCGTGAGCGAGTGGTGCCGATAATCTCCGCCAGCGTCTCCTGACTTATCTTTGGTATCACCGCCTCCTGCTG
>JBBRRL010000070.1:0-8128 GCA_038200775.1 Nitrospirales bacterium | reverse complement strand
TGGCGAGTAACGGTTGGGGGACCGTACTGGCGAGCGTTCGTCTATTCGGAGCCGTTACCGTGGTACCCGTCATGGAGGAACTCTTTTGGCGATCGTTCCTGATCCGGTATCTCATCTCACCCAAGTTCGAGACTCTTCCACTCGGCAGTTTCTCGGTGTTTTCATTCTTGGCAACCACCGTGCTGTTTGGCCTAGAGCATCATCTATGGTTGGCCGGCATGGTCGCTGGTGGGGCCTACACGCTCCTTCTGTATCACTCACGAGCGCTCTGGCCATCGATCATCGCCCATGCCACTACCAACCTGTGTCTCGGACTTCACGTCTTGATCACCCAGGAATGGATCTGGTGGTAGCCCGAGGGAGAAAACTCCATCGCCAAAGAATTTGTCATGTTACCTGTGGTGGCGATCCACAAGTGAACGATTTCTAAAATCAATTCAGGGCCTTCACACACAAGTCAGAAAATTTAACTACCATCCTTATCCCTCCGGCCATGGCTTTTTACAATTTCCTTGTGATATCAATGACTTTCACATTTGTCATAGGTAATTAGCCCTGGCGCGGTGACGGAAAAGTCGACACTTTCATCGCCGAAACTTCGGTCCTAGGGTGATTAATATGTAAATTCATACGGTTACACATTGGCACATTTCATGCTTTATTATATTTCGATTCACAAATATTACGGAGGTTTACATGAATTCGACTGCAGTAGAAAGCCAGAAGACTCAACCGGTTCGTTCGAGACTGACGCGGTGCAGAAGGCAGCTTAAAAAACATATGATCCTAGGCGGTCTGATCGCAGGATTCCTAGGATTCGTCGCCGGCATGGCTCAAGCCGACCCTATTGCCTTCCTCCCGAACGCATCCGTTCAGTTCAAATACACTAACTTTGAAAGCCTCATTACGGGACAAAACCAGAGCCTTTCTGGTATTTTCGATGTAACGACTATTGATGCGCTAGCGGGCGCCCCAACTTTTTGGTTCGGCAACGGTGGATCGGATGGAACCCAGCTCACCGGCATCTTCAGAAATCTCACAGCTAGCTCGATTTCCACAGGGCCCGGGGGCTCAGACATTACCTTTAGTGGCGGTGAACTGGCCCTGTTCAATGTGCCTAACGGTAGCTTCAACCCTACCGCGGGACCCGGAGGTAGTTTGACAGCGGAAGTTTGCGGCGGTATATGCCCCACGCCTTGGCTAACACTCAATTTTGCCAACGGGATCGTGCCCGCTAATTCTTCGGCTACTCTGTTCTCGCATGTTAGCAGCCTGACAGGCCCTGGGACGGGCACCGGTTCAGGCTATTTAAATGTCGGCGCCAATGGCTTCGGAACCGGGCTCAACAACGCGTTCTTCGACACCAATGGCGTCAGCTCACCCCTCGGCGCTCGGGATTTCTTCCTCACCAGCGACGTCACGATCTGCCCTGGACCAGGTTGCACTACCACGTGGCCGGTGAAAAGCCAGGACCCTTTGGTCGGCGGACCGGTGGTTCCTGAACCCGCATCCTTGATTCTGCTAGGCTCCGGCTTAGCTGGCTTAGCCGCGTGGCGTCGGCGTCACGTGAAGAAGCTATTAAGTTAGACTCTAATAGAGAATCTTCAGTGCGAGGTCCTGCGATCCAACGGGTCGCAGGACCTCGTGGTCATTTTCAGGCCCGGCTCATCTCGCTTCCGAAATTACCTTACCGTTAGACTATCACTATACAGGAAGACTCAGTGTCGTCTATGCTGCCCCTGTCGTTCCTGGACCCACAAGCTTGTTACTCTTGGGCTCAGGCTTGATCGGTCTAGGCCTCTGGCGCAGACGCGGATAGAATAATCTGTCTGGGCGGGATCCCGGTGATGGCAGCATCGCCTTCAGATCCCGCCCTGCTTTTTAGAAGCTCGTGCCTCTCATATGAAAATCGTATATCCTTCCGCTGAGCACTACTGTGTCACATCCGGCGACGCTGCGGAACGTTTCAAGCTTTTTCAGGCATTAACAACAGCGTTGTGGCGGCGCGCTTTGGGCAGCCTGAGAAATCTGACGCCGTCGCAGACTCGCGTGGCAATGATTCTGGCAATATTACGAAAGACCTTCGCCGCAATCTTCGGAGCTGTGGTGACGAGACGATCGAGAGCTTTGGCGTTAAGGACCAACAGCGTCGAATCCTCTCGGGCTTTAACGGATGCGTGCCGGAGTTCATCCGTTAAGAACCGCATTTCGCCGAAAGTTTCACCCGCCGAAAGGATTTTTAAAACTTTGAACTCGGGTCTCGTGGGGCCGAAAATCCGACGTTGCACTTGAAACGTCCCGCTGAGGATCACAAAAATCTCGCGTCCGGGATCGCCAGGATTCAAGACATTATCGCCAGCCCGGCAGGAGATGATATGCCCTAATGAGGCGAGCGTCTTCACTTCGATGGGCGTTAAATCTTCAAAGAGCTCAGCATCCGATGCATCAAGATGCCTGTCAGGGTGACAGGCATCGATACTCACATTATGTGCGGGCATGACCGTCGTATCTCCTGTCATGAAAGTCTGACGGCCATCCCATGCAACAGCGATAGCCGTCGATGAAGAATAGCCATAACGATGGGCCACCGCAGCAAGTGGAGACTTGACGCGATCAAGGTGGCAAATATCGTTCACGACTAGGACCATTGGAATAACATAGGTGTATTTTTTGTGGTTAAAGCCCGGACTATACAGACGGTAGCCCAACCGCGAATACAGGGGCAGTAGTTGAGGATGGCAATCGAGGAAGCTGTAATGAATGCCCTGTTCCAGCTTGAATTGATACATGGCGCAGCTTAATTGCTTTAGCAAATTACCGCGTTTAAAATTGGGACGCACCACTAGTCTTGAGGTCAGGCACACATGTGCGGGAAACGAAGGCTTGAACCGCTCGATACCCAATTGCTCTTCGCATTCAAAGGGGCCATCCCGACGGAGATTTATGCGCGAGCATCCGCCTAGCATCCCGTCCTGTTCTGCATAGAAGTGGTAGGCTGTGTCATCCCAGTCGTCTCGAAATTCCTGCCTCCGGTTGTCCGCCTCCGTATGTCGCTTCTCACCGTGCATCTCCTTGATATAAGCGGTATAACGAAGGGCGTAAATCCTCCGCTTTTCCGCTTCAGTGGTCGCTATCTTAACCTGCGGCGAGAGTGAGAGGGACTGCGATTCCGTGAGGGGATAGCTGCCGAACGACCTCGTTGGGAGGCACTCGTCATTCATCGAGGTGTAACCGGGTCCTCCCTCCAAGATGCGCGTACATGTTGTATCCATGCCCTTTAATATGCCTCCCTGATATCCTGATAACGGGACACACGAATCCTCGATTAGGAGTAGCAAAGGATGGACCACTTCGCACCCTAAGATCTTTTAGGGATTCTACTGTGTTTTTAAGTTTTATAACTAAGTGAATAAACGAATGTATTGTGTGTTAAAGCACACACTGGAGGGTATTTCTGCTACAGCCATTGTCGGAACTGTTAGCGGGGCTGAGTCTGGACATGGGTTCGGGGCTTCTCTAGGCCATGCCGTCGAATAGATTCGTGCAGTGTCTGGCGGGAGATTCCAAGGTCTTCGGCAGCTCTACAAATGTTCCAGTTCTGGTAGATAAGAGCCCGGTGGATCAGATCTCGTTCGAGTTTGGAAGTAGCCTCTTTCAAAGTCACCGCGGGCTTGGTCATGCCATCCCATGCTAATTCCAGATCGGAAGGTTGAATCATCAGCCCCTTGGTCATGAGGACAGCGCGCTTCATCCTATTTTCAAGCTCTCTAACATTTCCCGGCCACGCGTGAGCCGCGATGGACGCCCGAGCCTCTTCAGAAAGCCCGCTGACCCGGCTGTTGAAGAGTTCCCGGTACCGCAACAGGAATGCCTGCGCGAGCAAGACGACATCCTCTCCCCGTTCCTGTAGGGAAGGTACCAATACCTCGATGACGCTCAGCCGGTAAAACAGATCTTCCCGAAACAGGCGACGTTCGATGGCCTCTTTAAGATTCATATTAGTGGCGGCCAGTATCCGTGTATCCACAGAAATCGACTCACGTCCCCCAACACGTTCAAGCTTGCCGTCCTGTAGAAAGCGCAGCAGCTTGACCTGCAGTGATAAAGGCATTTCTCCGATTTCATCGAGAAGGAGCGTGCCGCCGTTCGCATACTCAAGCTTACCCTTCATCTGCCGGTGGGCGCCGGTAAAAGCGCCTTTCTCATGCCCAAAGAGCTCACTCTCTAGTAGATTTTCGGGAATTGCACCGCAATTAATCGCGATGAAGGCGCCATTCTTCCGCCCACTTCGCTGATGAATCGCCCGTGCGACAAGCTCTTTACCTGTACCGCTGTCTCCGGTGATCAAGACCGGGACATCAGATCCCGCAACCCGTCGGATCATCTCGAAGATCCGCTGCATGGGAGGGCTCACCCCGATGATCTCGCTGAATTCTCCGATATTTTGTTGTTCCTGAAGCGCGCGGTTCTCTTGTTCCAGCCGCTGCAGATGAACCGCGCGTTGCAGAATGATCTTCAGAACATCGAGCGGTACGGGCTTCTGAACGAAGTCATAGGCGCCGCTACGGACAGCGGCCAAGGCGTTGGCTCGATCAGAATTGCCCGTTGCCACAATGACTTTTGTCGAAGGGGCGAATTGCAGAATCTCTTGCAATGTGGCGAGGCCTTCCGTGGCGTCATCCGCCGCCGGCGGAAGCCCTAGATCTAGAAGCACGAGCGGGGGTTGCTCTCGGCGCATGACAGCGACAGCCGTGCGGCGGTCTTTAGCTTCATGAATCTGATGATGCTCCCCGAGCGCCCATTTCATCTGCTCAGCGATGTCGGGGTCATCCTCAACTAGCAATAACGAAGACTTCTCGCTCATACAATCAATATACTCTCAGCCAATGGCCCCTTCCGCGTCACCGCCATTTTAAGGACTTTTACTGCTCAAAGAGGATACCCCATTAGAAGGGCAACGAGAAGGCGCCGCCGCGGCGGCATGACGCTTCTGCTTCTTCGGACTTATGGGTATGTTCGCGTCGCCGCAGGCAGCTCAATGCGCACTTCGGTTCCTCGCCCAACCTCGCTTTGCACACGGATTGACCCACCGTGCTCCTCAATAATCCGTCGGCATTGGTAGAGTCCCAAGCCCAGGCCGCTGGATTTGGTGGTATGAAAAGGCTGGAAGAGTGTCTGCAGCTTTTCAGGTGGAATCCCCGGGCCCTGATCAATGACTGTGATGCTCACGGTTCCGTCTCGCTCGTCAGTATCGATAGAGATATTTCCGTGCTCACCGTGACGACTGCCATCATCGGCCTGCTGAGCGTTCAGCACCAAATTCAACAGCACTTGTTGCAATTGATCCTTTACGATTCGCACAGCCGCCGACCTACCAGAGGAGTTTACGACGACCCTGAGATCCCCATTCATTGACCTGATAGTCTCGGCTATCAGGTTGGGAACATTCACCGCCTCGGAGACGCCCGTGGGGGTCGACCGCACTGACAGTTTTGTAATGAGTCCCGTCATCTTTTGTACGGTGCTTGAGACGGTGCGCATAACAGATTGTTGAAAAGCGGGTTCTTGCCCGTGGACTTCAGCATTCTGAACAACCAAGGACAGTTTTTGAGCCAAATTCTTCAGGTCATGGAGACAAAATGCCGAAAATCTATGCAGCGCCTCCAACTCGCCTGCCGCGCGCCTGTCTTCCGCCATATTGGCAAGAGACAGAAGCATCCCTGCATGATGCGCAATGGCTCCTAATAGATCGAAGTCATCTTGACCGTACCCGCCGCCCTGTTGTCGGCTCAAGGTAATAAAACCCAGGAGTTGATTTTCGGATCTAATCGGCACACAAAGTAACGCGTCGGCCGGCTTTAACTCTCGGCCAGCGGCTCTTTGATCGTCAACCTGATGCAATGCCTCGACTTCTACCGGCGTATCGCCCTGCATAAGCTTCAATACAAGAGCATGGGCCTCGTCTAAGGGACTCGGCGCCGCTTCGGTGTTCACGGACCGGACCTGATGGTATTGGCCGTCGGCTGTGTATAAAATCCAAATCGAAAGGCGCGATGCGCCAAAGGTGCGACCCAGTATTTCGAGAAGGCGGTCAAGAATCCCCTCGCCGGACGCACAGTGTGCGAACGCGTGTGTCACTTCAAGCCACTTGGCCCGGTAATCGTATTTGGACCGGTAAAAATGCCGCGCAATAAATTGACGCAGGGCCGCACGGGCCGCTCGAGAAAATAACACTATGACCAAGCCAAGGACCCCGACAAAGATGACAACCACACTGAATCCAACGCTTAAAGGCTCGCCGGTTTGACGGATTACTTCCCCGATGACACCCAACACAAGAAGATAAATACCAATGACGAGAAATGTAACGGAGCCATACAGAACTTGGGGAGAGATATAGACTTTGGCGCGGACTTGACGAAGGCGGAGCCGTCCGAAACCGAATGACAGGAGGCCTAGGGAAATCACGCTGGCCATGCCACCCACCAGTACAAAGTTCGAATTCCAGAGCGGCACCATGATGAGTTGGCTCGTCTGATAAATCTCGTAACCGGCGAGCCCTCCCAACCCTATCAGGACGTACTTGATCTCATAGCGCATCGGATCACGGGACACCCGCAAAACATGTTCCAGCTGCGCTAGACCCAAAGTCAGGGAGAGCACAATGAACACATAGGCTACGCGAACCAGCGACCCGGGTGCCATTGAAGACGGGTCTTCTGTCATCGCGGGAATATCGATAAATCTAAAGGTGGCCGCAATTGCAAGGATGACGGCCAAGGCCGTCACGGCATGCGCGCGCCATCGAGCGCCAGACTCCTCACCTCCTGTCTTTGACTTGAGAAAGACTAGCCCGACGTACTGGAGACTGGCGGGAAATAGGATCTCAAACCCCAACCCCAGGCGACGCCACTCCCGTGCAAAAGGGACGTCCGACACGCCCAAGGCGTTCGCGAGTTGGATTATGCCGACAGCCGTCAAGGCGGCTGCCACGCTGCGATGAAAGGGAGCAGCGCGGTTTCTAGCCAGCAGGACCGCTGCAAGCCCTAGCGCCGCAGTCGAGGCCACAAAAGCCGGGAGCAGCATCCACAGGCTTATTGAATTCAAGGAGGCTCCTACAATACCCTGCCGTGGGTATCCGCTCCATCCGGCAAATATACTTGAAGCGACGGCCAGACATCCCGCATGAAGGTAACACCCTCCTGATATGTTTCTTGGATGCTCTTTGTGACCGGCAACGATATTCGAACCAACGCCCCATCAGTCCTATTCTTCGTCATGGCATCCCAGATCAAATAGGCTTTGGCCCAGTACTCACTGGCCACCACCCTGCCCCGATCCTGATACCAATATAGAATAACCTGCTTCTCTAATCCCTTTTCGATCAACACTTGGTTCACCGTTACGGATCTTCCCTCTGACACTGTTACAGGAACCTGTTCGGCCTGGACGAATTGCCAGCCGGCTCCTGGTAGGCAGTTCTTTGGAGAATGATATGTCGCGCCAGTGCGTTGGCTCTGATAAAACCCGACATACAGGTAGGTCGGCTTTACTGCCGTTTGTGAGGACGGATTTGTAGTGAGCGGTACGTACATCCGCATCATGTAATCCGTCAGGTTCAACACCTCCAGCACGCTCTTGTCCATCCCAAGCTCCTTGCCGTGCCATCGATCAGCAATGGTCAGGGGAAACTCGGCAAACGGTTTTTTAAACACAGGGGTTTCGCCGCGCGACAGCATTTGCAAAGAGCCCCAGGTACTGAGCAACATAGCGACGGCGATGACCAACGCCCAATGCTTCCTTATATGGCCCATAGATCTCCCCTGCTTTCAGCCGACGGGTTTCGGAGGATGTTCAGCCTCATGGACGGCAGAACTTCCATTGCCCGTGTGTAGCGCGACCGGCGCATGACCATTGCCACTGGAGTCAGAGTAATCCTTCACGGGCATGCGTGGTGTCTCCAGGGGGACCTCGTCACGAATCGTCGGCGGCTTGGAAATGTGAAATCTCTGCGGAACCCCCACGCGCGAGAGAAGCCAACCGCAGGCTAAGAGCAGCACAAACGCCACGAGGAAGATCAGCCAGCCAGAGAACGTGTGATAAAAACCTTCGGCGGCCTGGGGCCCCC
>JBBRRL010000069.1:0-8199 GCA_038200775.1 Nitrospirales bacterium | reverse complement strand
TTCTCATTCACCGGAATTTGCACCACCCCGGAAAGCTGGTACTCCACAGGGTCTTCAATCGTGATGATCTTATCGTCTGCAATGTTGATTTCGCTGATCGCCGCATATAATGTCGTGGTCTTGCCGCTGCCCGTGGGACCCGTCACCAGGACCATGCCATAGGGCTCCAAGATCGAGCGACGAAATCGCCGAAGATCCTCGCGATTAAATCCCAGCCGATCCAGCCGCAAGGCCGTGACCCCTGCCGTGATGGCCTCGCGATCAAGAATGCGGATCACGACGGACTCACCATATGCGCTAGGTAGAATGGACACGCGAAAGTCCACGGTCTTGTTCTCCAGACGAATCCGGAAGCGGCCGTCTTGCGGGACACGACGCTCAGCGATGTCGAGTTCCGACATGACTTTGAGTCGTGAGATCAATGGCGCGTGCAACTTTGCATCCAGGGGTTCCATCGCGGGCGTCAGGATGCCATCCAAGCGAAGCCGCACCTGCACCGCATGATCACTGGCCTCGATATGGATGTCACTTGCCCGTTTCTGGAGCGCGCTTAGAATAATCGTGTCCAACAACTTGACCACCGGACTTTGGTCCTTGGTGATCGTCTCGACCGACAACACCTCTTCCCCGCGCTCGTCCTCTTTGACCAGGACCGACCGGTATTCCGCTTCAAGTTCCTTCAGCGCTTGGTTTGAGCCCTCGCTTCGGGACAAAGCCTTGAGAATCGCGGACCGGGTGCTGATGACGATCGTGAACGACCGGCCCAAAAGAAGCTCCAGTTCATCCAGGCCCGGCAGGTCATGCGGATCGGCAATCGCCAGTCGTAGCATTCCATCCTGCTCGCGCAGGGGAACAAACGGATGCCGGTGCATCAACTCCACGGGGATGATCTGATAGAATTGCTGGTTCACCCGATAGTCAGTGAGAGGGTCATAGACCATCCCGCACTGCTGCGCCAGAATCTTTGCCACGTCTTCTTCAGCCAGTAGCCCGTCATCGATCAGCGCCTGTGAAAGCGACAGCCGGCCTCCGATCATCTTGCTCATCACGCGGTCGAGCTCCTCGCGCGACAGAAGACCTTGCTCAAGGAGAAGATCTGCCAGAGCTTTCCGTGAAAATGTGGTCTGGGATGGTCCCATGGCTTACTGCACCGTCCCGGCCATCTCGAAAATAGGTAAATACATGACAATCACGATGCCTCCGACAATCACACCCATGATCAACAGAAGGGCGGGCTCGATCCAAGTGGTGAGTTGGCTTAAGCGCTGGTCCAGCTCGTTTTCATGAAACTCGGCGATATCGCGAAGCATCATATCCAGTGAGCCCGTCTCCTCCCCTACCGCAATCATCTCGACCGCCATGTGCGGAAGAATCCCCGCGTGTTGCAGGGCGGCTGCACGCCGAACGCCTCCGCGGACCTGTTCGATCGTAGCCTTCAGGCCTGCCGCGAGAAATCGATTCGATTCGCCCTCGGCGATGATCCGAAGAGCCTCGAGCAGCGGAATCCCGCCGCCGAAAATCGTGGCCAAAGTGCGCGTCAGCTGGATCGTATGATGTTTCATGAGAAGGTCGCCGACAAGCGGCAGCCTGAGAGTCACGCGGTCCCACACCTCTCGGCCTGCGGTCGTGCGAAGCCACAGGCGGGCCGCCAGGATCATCCCTAGTAGCCCCAAGACCAATGAAGCCAGATGCGCCTGAATGACATGGACCGCCGACATCAAAGCCAGCGTCGGGGCAGGGAGGTTCTTGACATCGCCATAGATCGCAGAAAAGGTCGGCAGTACGTAAGTGAGCAAAAATCCGACGACGGCGACACCCGTCAGAACAAGGAATGCGGGATAGGCCATCGCCTTACTGATCTTCTGCTTCAGGCCGATCATCAACTTTAAATAGGCGATATAGCGCTGAAGCACCTCGGACAGATTCCCCGAGTACTCGCCGGCTTTGATGGTGGCCACATACAGCTCAGGAAAAAGTTGCGGGTGCTGCGCCAGCGCCCCGGACAGCGACACCCCGTTGCGAATGTCCTGACGAATCGTCTGGAGAGCAGACAGAAAGACCGGGCGGCGTGTGCGCTCGATCAATAGATCCCAGGCACGAAGGATCGGGAGGCCGGCCCTTACTAACGCAAGGAATTCCTGATTGAACACCAAAAATTCCTGTCGTGTGATGCCCTGTCGCACCCGGAACTTGAAGCCTGGCATGGCTGGCCAGCTTCCTCGCGAATGGAGCCGGAAAACGAAGCACCCCTGAGCCTCGAGTTGCGCACGAACCGACTGCTCGTTCGCGCCTTCCATGCTTCCTTCGAAGGTAGTCCCATCGGCCCTCGCCACTTTATACAGATACACCGACATCGCGCTCAGGGCGTGGGGTCTGGAAGCCGTAGCTTCTGTCCGGGTATGATCAGGTCGGTCTCGAGTCGATTCACCGCTTTGAGGTCGTCCAGCGTGACACCGTGGCGGCGAGCCAACGCCCACAACGAGTCGCCACGCCGCACTTTTATCGTTTTCATAACAGGGACGTCATACAGGCCAACTGCAGACGCAAAGCCCGGGGCCTGAAATGCCGGAGCGATCCGCTCCGCTGCGGACTTGCGCACGACCGCACGCAGGGATTCACGAACAGCGATTTTCAGTTCGGCCATTTCAGTGGCTTGACGCTCCATAAGTTCATCCATCGTCTGAAGTCGAGCCTGCTCGGTTTGAGACTCTTCCACCTGGTGGGTGAGCCTGGTGATTTCCGCCAGTTGTGTTTGAACTTGGGCTTGCAAGAGCATTAACTCCTCGCGCGCGCCTTGCGTCACTCGCTGCCGCTCGACCGTGGCCCGTGTCAGTTCCTCACGTTGTAATTCCACGATGTGGCGCGCCTCGAGCAATCTGCGCTCGGCATCAAGCACATCGCCCTCCTGCCGCGCCTTGGCCGCACGTGCCTCTCCGAGATCTCGCTGCAACCCGCGGCGTTCCGTCTCAAGGTCGGTAATGGTCCGCTGCACGTGTCGCGATTCCACCTGCAGCGCTTGCGTCATGACCTGATAGTCCTTGATCGTGGGCCCTGCAGCAGTACATCCCATCATCAAAAAGATCTCAAGCAGCCAAGTCACCCGGAGTGCAGTTACCATTGGTTGTATGGTGTTCCGGATGATGCGACCAGCTCGGATCCTGAGTGGACGTCAAAAATGCCGCCCTCGGTAGCCTCGATGACCTCCTGCCAGGTGGTGTTGGATGACGTGATCGGATCCACGGGAACCGTGCGAAGATACCCAGATTTGACCAAATCGCTCAGACTGGGTGGATACTTGCCCTGATCGCCCCGATATTGATCCAGCACATCACGCATCGTGAAGAGATCGTGCTTGAGCACGGCCTCGCGGGCCTTGATCACAGCGCCGCGATATGACGGGATCGCCAAGGTCACGAGAATCCCGATGATGACAATAATCGTCATCAATTCGAGAAGCGTGAAGCCCCCTTGCCGTTGGATGTTCATGGTCACCAGTCTTTATATTTGCTGCCGTCGAGCGCCATATCGGCGCTGACAGAGGACAGGTCATAGATGTCCTCACCGCACCATGCAGAGGCATCCGGCGCGTCTGAGAAGCACCGCAACTTCCAATCGGTCTTATTGGTCATGGGGTCGACCGGGATCTTGCGCAGGTAACGCCGGTAGGTGGTTCCTGTCACCGCCGCCTGGTCCCCGGTGAGCTCCACCTTCAATAAGACATCCAAGGACTTCGGATATCCCGACACCCCAGTCACTTGCTTGCAAGTCAGCGAGTTCTTGGTGCACAAGGCCCCAAAGAGCTTGTCTCCGTCACGGTTCCATTCGAGCTTGAACAGATCGATTGCCGTTCGGATCATGCGAAGTTCCTGGCGAAGCTCAATTTCCCGGGTACGCTTGCTCACGGTCTTTGAGATTGGCATTGCGGCTGACGCCACGATCATGATGAGTGTAATCGTGATCAAAAGCTCTAGCAATGTGATTCCTGACTCGGACTTCACCGCACCCTCACAATCCCCTGGCTACTTGCTGCCGACAGCACCGTCTTCCCGGCATCCACGAGCCTCGGCGCATCGAGGCCGAGCAGTGACACCCCCGGGGCTTTTCCTAGAAACGTCAAGCTGGCGATGACGCCGCTACCGTAGGCTCCCGGGTCACCCTCTGCACGCCTCAGTTGAACAGCCACCGTGCCCGTGACCGGATTCGCGTCGACGCTCATCGTCGCCGTCCCGCCTCGTTTCAAAAACTCGCCTTCTTGCGCCCCGCGGAACTCCAGGACCTTAGGATCGTAGGTCATGGTAAAGCTTGATTCGAGCAGTCCTTCGACATTGTCCAGGTGTACGTCCACAGTCGTCTCCTGTCCAAGGGACCCGATCCCATCCGGTGGACGGACACTGATCATGACCGGCTTGAGGGGAGTGGCGGCGGCAGAGCTTAGCGGCCGCTTGATGGCGGCGACAGCGGGGGATGCGTCAATCGCCGCGGTCTCAGTGTAGAGGGGCTTTAACGAATAGGTTTCCTCTGTGCCTGACCAGAAAGTTTGCTCATCGGCGTTCGGCATTTCGAGACTGCGCACAATGTGCGGGGTGATGGTGAGAATAACATCGGTTCTGACCACGTCCCGGGTCTCAGACTTGAAGACCCAGCCGAGCGCCGGGATATCCCCGAGTCCCGGCACTTTGGTAACCGTGGTGCGGTCCTCGTCCTGGAGCAACCCCCCGAGCAGCACGCTCTCGCCGTCTTTCAGTGTGAGGGTCGTTTCGGCCGTGCGCGTTCCGAATCTAAATTGTCGGATAAGAGGATTGTCTTGCAACGTGACGAGATCACCGAGGCGGGTGACCTCAATTTGCAGCTTGATGGTCACCTGAGAATTGAGGTGCAGGGTAGGCTCGATCGAGAGTTTCACTCCCACGTCCTTAAACTCAATCGAAGTAATTGTCGACTGTGTGGGAGTGGTGCCGGCCGTGATGCCTGGAATCGTATTTGTTGTGGACAGCAGGATCGGTACCTTGTCACCGATATTGATCTTGGCCACCTTGTTATTCACCACGCGAAGCTTGGGGTTCGCCAGTGTCTTGGCATCGGACTCCGACTTAAAGAAATCGAGAATCAGGCTCGCCGGCAGGAGAAACAGGTAGCTCCCCGACCCCAGCGAGCCCAACTGACTAAGAGTGAACTGCGTCGCTGCGCCTGGAGCGGCGAAGGTGGTGGTCCCCGGTGGAGCTATAGCTGCCCCTAGCTGTTTCGGAAAGTTCACGCCGAACCTATCGCTTTTGGTCTTATCCACCTCCAGGACTTCGATCTCGAATAGTATTTCCCCAGGCTTGCGGTCGTTCGTGTAAATGATCCGCTCGGCCAACTTGACCTTTTCCGGGCTGTCCCGGATGACAATGGCGTTCACCTCCTCGTTCACGTACACGCGCTTGCTTTCCAGCATGGTGCGCAGCAGATTGACGAGGTCCTTCGCCTTGCCGTTCGAGATGTAAAACGTGCGGATCACAAGGTCCTGGTATTGGTCCATCTTTTGCTTGCTTTTAGGAATGATCAGGATGGTCTCCGGAGCCAGCCGTCGCATAAAAAGATTTTGTGTCTTGAGGATCAGACTGAGCGCCTCGTCAAAGGTTGCGTCTTTGACGAAAATCGTGACTGGGTCATCCTTGAGATCTTTGTCGAAGAGAAAATTGATTCCACCCGCGCGTGCAAGTACCTCGAACACTTCTTTGGTGCGGGCGTTCTGAAATTTCAGTGTGACCGCTTGCTTCGAAACGCCGCCGGAGAAGGGGCTGGCCTTAGCGGCACGTTGCGCCTCGGCGATCTGAACGAGTGCGTCCTGGGCCCCTGTGAGGGTCGGGTCAAATTGCAGGGCCTGCTCCATGGCTTCAGCAGCCTCTTCCAATCGCCCGGCTTTTAATAGTCTCTGTCCGGTTCCAAGATTGTCCTCGGCCTCTTTGACCCGCAATGCCTGCGCGACAAGCTCTTGTATCTCCGCACGGGAGGGTTCCAGCAGCAACGCGCGCTTAAAGGATTCCAAGGCCAGTTGAATCTTGTGTTCCTTCAGGAATGCGCGGCCCTGATCCGCATAGCCGGTGGCTGCGAGCCCCTTCGCCACTCCAAGCTTGGACTGTACAGCCGCGTTGAACGGATCCTCTTTTAATATCTCCTGGTACGCAGCAATGGCCTCCTCCCATTTGCCTTGCTCCATGAGGAGGTCTGCAGAAATCCGCTCCGGCGGGTTTGATCCAGCGCAGCCGAGAAGGAGCGCCATGACGACAAAAATAAAGCCCAATAGGGAACTACTAGTTTTCAACGGAGGTACTCAACTGCCTGACGAGCGCTGTGGCCAATAACGAGTGGGCCTCTCGTGTGACGGGGCATGTATGTCCGAGAAACTTACACTTTAACCGCTTGATAATCAAGTGCAACTTACATCCAACGGGGCTACGGATTATACTAAAGTCTTCCATGGCATGGCCTAGTTAGATTCCGTGTCATGATATCGCCATGGTCCTCAAAATACGGATGATCTTGAGCAGTAGCTCACCCCAAATGACGCGTTGTCGGCGGCCACTTCTTCTGAGCCCTTGGCCATGCTTCCGGAGATACATCGCCTAACCGCGAGCGCGCATGGTCGGATCCCCCACGACTGCTTCGCGAAATAGTGAGTTGCATTGAGTTACCAGATGCCGCGTGACGAGAGCAGGCAAAGACTTATGCTCAATCAGAGAGCGAACCAATATAGCAAGGCTATAGGAACGTCAGCGCCATCGCCTGCTTTTGTGGGCTGCGCCTATCGGCGTCATGGCGGAGCTGACGGCGGTTGGACTTCAGGGGTTAATGACGGTTTCGGATTTACCTCTTTCGCGTCCTTAGTCGACGAGGTCTGCGGGGTTTGAGGCGCGGGCGGTAGAGGTGTCGACGCTGACGGGTATTGGAAGACCCAGTCGTAGTACTTCGTGAGATTTTCGAAGTGAAAGACGGGTGGCGGAAACTGATGCTGCTTGATCGGTGCTATTTTAGCCAGGCTCCGGACGCCTTTAATCCGGCCTCCGGGATCGCGGACGTACTCCCAATCCTCGCCGGTGATGGGGTCCTTATAGACTTTGCGTAAAAATTGTGTCGGTTTTTTCGTTAGTTCTTCCAAGGTCAAAGGGTACCCGCCATTAACGGAACCCTCGAGTTGCCGTTTTTGATAGTAGAAACCTATCGCCTGTTGGATCTCAATGCCACGCGCGAGGAGGTCCGCCTCCTTTTCCCGCTGCACAACGGTCTTCCATTGTTTTGCAGCCGCCGTGATGCTGATGCTCATCACGACAATAGCAAACATCACGAAAAAATATGCCGACCCGCGCTGATCGTTCAACGGACAAGGAGGTTTAAGCCGCATACGGCGAATAGAATAGCCGGTTGGCGGGAGTCTGTCACGCTCGGTGTGAGACACGGGTAGCGTAAACGGAAACGGGATTAGACAGGAAGTTTCAGATCCATTTAATGTGACGTTACATCTGTGGCGGACCGGCGATAGCCATAATAACTCCGGTGCGCGTGGTCGTCTTAGTCTTTTCCATAATATGTTTGATGTGTTCTTTCGCGGTCTGTACTTTGACGCCCGTGGCTTCAGCAATTTCCTTATTGGTGTAGCCCTTCAAAAGGAAGTCCACCACGGCCGTCTCTTTCGGCGTGAGCAGAAACTCTTCAGGCCGCCGTGAGGCTGGACCCCGTGCGTTGATGACCTCCATCGTCATTAGAATTGTGGGCAGAGTCTTGTGCCCTACCGTTGCCGGTAACCCGATTCCCGTAACGAGGATCTTTCCTTCCCGGCCGCCGATGACCCGCTTAACTCTGAAATCCTCCCAGTCCTTTGAGTGACTCCGTAATTGTTGGAGATCGGAGATCTCGTTCGTCATTTTTAGAAGAGGTACAGGCAACGCCCCTACGGCGTCACCCGTCAGGTCATTCATTTGTCGGCAAAAATCACCGGCCTGTTGATCGATCATAAGAACCTCACCGCCGGCGCTGACGATGAGGATGCCATGGCCAATTCGCTGTTCTGCTATAGCCTCAGTCTCTTCAGCGTACACATCAAGCGCATCGTCCATTGTAGTCTCCTTCTGTCTAGGGGTCCCACTCACAGCGTGCGGGCATCCCTCCGAAGTGCAGGCAAGCCTGACCCCTACAGTATCCTTGCAGATTGCGGGCCAGAGA
>JBBRRL010000068.1:0-8212 GCA_038200775.1 Nitrospirales bacterium | reverse complement strand
GTCCGTAATACTGATGGTGACACCGCGCTCGCCCTGAGCAACCTTCACACGGCCCTTGGTGTCGGTAGCCAGGATCGCCTGCGACAACTTCTTAAAGACCTGCATGTCTATCGAAATCGCACGGGTCGACGTTGGACCTCCGGAATTTTCAGGTTGGAACCGAAGCGTCGTAGCGGACATGTTGATCATGGGGTTCAGGGCTTCAACGATGGACTGACTGACCACTCTGAACTTGCCCTCATTGACTGACGAAATGGAGTACATCACGACGAAAAAGGCGAAGAGAAGCGTGATGAAGTCGGCATACGACACCAGCCACCGTTCGTGATTCTCATGCTCCTCATGTTTTTTTTTCCGGGCCATAGGGTATCCCTGTTATTTCGGCTTCGGCCGTTGCGATTCCGGCAGGTAACCGCTCAGTTTCTCTTCGATCATCTTCGGATTCTCCGCCTGCGCCAATGAGACCAACCCTTCTATAATCAGCTGCCGCGCCAAAACCAGTTCCTTTGTCTTCAACTTTATCTTCCCGCCGATCGGCAGAAAAAACAAATTGGCGGCCCCTACACCGTAAATGGTGGCAACAAAAGCGGTCGCGATGCCCGATCCGAGTTTCGAGGGGTCGGATAGATTTTCCATCACGTGAATTAACCCTAGCACGGCACCCAAAATGCCGATCGTCGGCGCAAAACCGCCCAAAGACTCCCAGACCTTTCCCGACAGATTATTCTCTTCTTCGAACTGTTCGACTTCGATTTCAAGAATCTCCCGGATGGCTTTCGCCTCCGTGCCGTCAATGACGAGTTGAAGACCCTTCATGAGAAACGGGTTGGTGAGCCCCTTCAATTTGCTTTCAAGCGCGAGCAGCCCTTGTTTTCGGCTCAGGGTCGCAAGCTCGACGATCTGGGCAATCATCGCCTTGGAATCTACGTGCACATTAAGGAACACCATCTTGGTATTCGCCATTCCCTTCATAAAAATCGCCAAGGGGTAATTCACCATGACGGCGCCGATCGTGCCGCCCATGACGATCATGAAAGCGGTGGCTTGCAGGATGGAGCCAATGTGCCCACCTTCGAGGATCTGGCCGCCGAGAATGGCGCCAAGAGACAGAACGATGCCGACGATAGTCAGAATGTCCATGGACTACACTTTCCGTTTACCGGTTGTCATGACACGTTTCGAGATCGCTATCACCACTGTCTGTGCTTAGCATTTCAAAAGAAGTTCCTGGCCTTCCACGGCAAGATTTCCGGCCCCTGTTGCTGAAACAACCTTGCGAAGGTCGAGCAGAATCAACAGCCGACCCTCAAACTTCCCAACTCCCTTGATGTAAGTGGCGTCCAGTCCTGCCACGATCGGCGGCGGAGGCTCAACCATCTGCGACGGAATGCATAGGACCTCGGTGACGGAGTCCACCATCAATCCCAACACGCGGTTGTCAATACTCACCACAATAATCCTCGACTGTCCGGTGAACTCACCACTTGTCAACCCGAAGCGTTTCCTTAGGTCCAGGACTGGTACGATTTTCCCCCGCAAGTTGATGACACCTTCTACAAATGCAGGAGTCTTTGGCACCTTCGTGATTTCTACTCTTCGGTTAATTTCCTGCACCAACAAAATATCCAGCCCGAATTCTTCGGCACCCAGCTTGAATGTCACCAACTGCAGCATCTCCTCAGCCAGGCTGACATCGCGCGCATCCGCTACTGTCGTCGAACTTGCGGTGTATTCCATGGTTCCCCCAAACGTTCTGCTATTGCATCACCCGCACCCTCGTACGCTGTCGCGCTCAGCGCCAAGACAGAGACTTTTGTCGGAGGACAGCTCCTTGCCTGGCCCACTCTTTTTCTCGTGATGTCCTCCCGTAAGAACTCAGACCATATTCGCGATTTCCCCGGCGATCTTATCAAGCGGCACGACCTTATCCGCGACTCCACTGTCCACGACAGCTTTGGGCATGCCATACACGACGCAACTCGCCTCATCCTGTGCAATCGTTCTGCCTTTTGAGGCCTTAATGGCGATCATGCCTTCCAGGCCGTCCTGACCCATACCGGTCAGAATCACGCCGATCGCTCGCCCAGGGAAAACCTGCGCTACGGAGGTCATCATCACATCCACCGAGGGCCTGTGAAGCGTCACCGGCTCAGCGCACAATTGCACGACCACCTCTAGCGGACTTCGCCGCTGAACCTTCATCTGAACCCCTCCGGGAGCGATCAACACGAGGCCTGGTTTCAGGATGTCATCAGCCGCCGCCTCGCGCACGTCGAGCTCGGTCACCTCATTCAGATGCTGTGCGAACGGTCCGACGAAAAATTTCGGCATGTGCTGGACGATTAGGATCGCCGCTGGGAACTCTTTGGGAAAGAGGGGCAGAATGTCCTGCAACGCCCTGGGCCCACCAGTCGAGCATCCAATCGCCACTATCTTATTGCCCCTGCCGGTATTTCCCGTTAGATGGGGACTCGAGGTACGCTGTCCGTTGGGGGATGGCCGCCGTGCGAACTGCGCGATCTTTGGACCGACTGCGTGAGCCATCACGACTTTCTCAATAAGATCACGTTGGATGGTCACGATATTCACTACCGAACCCTCCAAGTGCTTGGGGATGTAATCCACCGCTCCCAGACCAAGCGCAATTAGCGTCTCTTTCGCTCCCTCTTCGGTCAGCGAACTCACCATGATGACTGGTAATGGCATTTCCGCCATCACACGTCGCAGCACCTCGAGGCCGTTCATCCCTGGCATTTCAATGTCCAGAGTCATCACATCAGGCTTGAGAGCTTTAACCTGAGCCAACGCTTCGTCCCCGTTGCGCGCGGTTGCGACCACGCTGATTCGGGAATCGGAAGACAACATGTTGCTGATCACCTTGCGCATGAAGGCAGAGTCATCGACCACTAACACTCGAATGGGAGATGCATCCATGTTCATTCCATTAACTCAGCAGTACTGTTGAAGCATTGCCGCCAACACCTTCGGATTAAACTTCGTTACATAGTTTGTGGCACCCACCGCTCTGCCTCGTTCGGCATTGCAACTGCCGGTTAAGGACGAGTGCAGGATGACGGGAATTCCGGCGAAACGAGAGTCCATCGTGACCAACTTCGTCAGTGTAAATCCGTCCATCTCAGGCATTTCAATGTCAGTGAGTATTAACTGGATCTCGTCCCGGAGTTTTTTCCCTTCCGCTTCTGCCTTCTCGGCAAGCCCGACCAAGAGGTCCCACGCCTCACGGCCTGTCACAGCTTGAACGTAGGACATGCCGAGCCGGTCGAGCGTTTTGATGATCTGTTTGCGCGCAACGAGAGAGTCATCGGCAAAGACGACCCGCTTCCCGATACTCTTTGCGCCGACAGCGGGCAACGGGATGAGGGCAGACACTTCCTCTTCGGCATTAGGGGAGATGTCGGCCAACACCTTCTCAACATCCAGGATCAATACCATACGGCCGTCCTCAAGCACCGTCACGGCCGTTACCGACCCGCCTCTGCTGTTTTGTACCAGCAGTGGCGGAGCCTTGACCTGATCCCAGGAGATGCGGATGATACGATCCACCCCGGACACGATGAATCCATGAAGGCTCTGATTGTATTCAGCGATAATCACGTTGCCGGAGCCGCGCCCCTTGCTTTCCAGGAAGCCCAACGCTCGATGCAGGCTCACAAGCGGGACTGTCTGGCCGCGGATATTCGCAATGCCCTCGATGCGTGAATCCGATTCCGGCATTCGTGTGAACGACGGCCGCTTCATCACTTCGCGTACCTTGAAAACATTGATCCCATAGATTTCCGACTCTCCCAAATCGAACAGGAGAAGTTCCATGGTATTGGCACCGGCCAGGCCGGTCCGCGCATCCACTTCTTTCATGAGTGAGGACATGGGTGACTATCCTTCCTGCTCAACCATTACCTTTCAGCTTGAAGGCGCCAACTACTGTCTGCAGTTCTCCGGCCATGCGTGCCAATTCCGTCGTGGCGTGTGTCACCTGCCCCAATCCCCCTTCACTGCGCTTACTCTCGGAAGCCACCGCCTCGATGTTGCCGGCAATCTGATCGGTCGCTGTGGACTGCTCTTCGATCGCCGCGGCAATCTGCTGCACCATGCCGGTGACGCTCTTGACGGCGCCAACGATCTCCCCGAGCCGTTCCCCCGCCTTGTTGATCATTGCCATGCCCTCTTCGGCTTCGTGCGTGCCGGTTGCCATCGACTCGACCGCCATGGTGGTATCGCTTTGGATGGTCCGGATCGTGTCCGCGATTTCTTTGGTTGCCTTGGTCGTGCGTTCAGCCAGCTTGCGCACCTCATCCGCAACGACGGCAAAACCCCGCCCTTGCTCGCCCGCGCGGGCCGCTTCGATCGCCGCGTTCAGCGCCAAGAGGTTTGTCTGGTCCGCGATATCCTCGATGACCTTGATGATCTCTCCGATTTGATCTGATCGCTGCCCGAGCGATTGAATGCGGGTCGCGGATGCCTGTACCGTCTCAGCCAGCCTCGTCATTCCGGCAATCGACCCAACCACCACCTCATTGCCCTGAGTCGCAGCCTGATTGGCGTCGCGCGCCGTGGACGCCACACCTTGCGCATTCTTGGCCATTTCGGTCACCGTCGCCGACATCTGCTCGACCGCAGCGGCCGCCTGGGTCGCCTGCTGCGCCTGGTCTTGACCGCTCTTGGCTAACTGCGCGGTGTTGACAGAGAGCTCTTCCGAAGCGGCGGCAAGCGATGTCGTCGTGCTCGCCACGCGGGCAATGCTGTCGTGCAGCTTGTCCACGAACCGGTTGAAGAACCTGCAAAGCTGGGCCACCTCATCCTTGCCTTCGACCGGAAGACGCTTCGTCAAATCGCCTTCCCCCTGTGCGATGTCCTCCAGCGCAGCGTTGACCATCTTGATGGGGTTCACCACACCCCTGGCGATGACGTAGCTGATTCCGCCAGCGAGAATGAGCGACAGGAACAATCCGACCAGCAACACTTTCTTTGAACTCTGGGCCGCCGTAACTCCGTCCTCATGCAGATCTTTGGCGACTTCGCCGACAGTCTTTAGGAGTTCGTCAAACTTTTCATCGAGGGCGTTGAATTTCTGTGAACCGTCTGTGCGGATGCCCGTCGCCGCGAGGTCGCGCATATTCCGCTGCATGTCGGGATCCGCAAGGTTAAAGGCCTCGACAAGCGTGCTCCGAATACCAACCGCGTATTTGTAGTAATCTTCCACCGCCACCTTGAACTTCTTCAGGTCTTCAGTCTCACTTCGACCGCTCTTGGATACTCTCAGGGTCATCGCAGCGTAGTCGGCAACTGACTTGTCGATGTGAGCCCGAATCAGTTCGAGCCTCTTTGCCGTGTCCTCGAACATATTCTTATTGGGGGCCTGACCCGCCTCGATCATAAGTGACCGGTAGGCACCCAGATCGGCGCGGAGGTGCGCCAGTTCAATGACGGCCACGGTATAGTTCACATAGACGATCCGCATGCTGTCCTGCACGGTGGCCACGCCGATCCACCCCAAAACCGCCATCACTGTCACCACGCATACCAGCAGGCCGAACCCGGCTCTCACGCGCACGCCTATCGAAAAATCTCGCATCTTCATGACATACCTTTCTGCGTTATCGCGCGCTCAACCGCACGCCCAGGGGGTGCATTGCGTGCACCAGTTCGGACATGTCCAAAATTAAGACCACTTTTCCCTCTCCGGTTATCGTAGCTCCAGCGACCCCTTGAATCTTTCCGAGTAAATCGCCAAGCGACTTAATCACGACTTCCTCCTGGGCATGCAAACGATCCACCATGATTCCGAACCGCCGCTCGCCGACGGCCACCACGACTGCATAGCCAACATCAGAGGATTTCTCTTGTACTGGTATCTCAAACATCCTGCTGAGTCGCAACAGCGGCAAGACATGATCGCGCAGCGTCAGCACCTCGCGCCCATTGATCGTCTTGATATCGAGGGGCCCCAGTTTTACCGCCTCCACGACGGAAGTCAGCGGGATGGCGAACACCTGGCGTTCCACCGCAACCATCAGCGCTTGGATGATGGCGATTGTGAGGGGCAGTTTGATGGTCATCGTGGAACCATGACCTTCATCGGTATCCACCTCCACGATGCCATTGATCCGGCTGATGTTGGTGCGCACAACGTCCAAGCCAACACCTCTGCCGGAGACATCCGTGACTTTTTCCGCAGTGCTGAATCCTGGCTGGAAAATCAAGTCGATGATCTCACGGCGTGCCCATGTGGAGATTTCCTGAGGCGTGACCAAGCCGCGCGCGAGCGCCTTCGCCTTGATTTTTTCTACGGGGATGCCCCGGCCATCGTCGGAAATCTTAATGACAATGCGGTCTCCCTCCTGGGCGGCCTCCAGCCTCACGGTCCCCTGCTCCGACTTGCCGGCCGCGCGGCGTTCTTCAGGTGTTTCCAAGCCGTGATCAATCGCGTTCCTGATGAGATGAACCAAGGGATCGCCAATCTCCTCGATCACGGATTTGTCGAGTTCAGTATCTTCACCGACTAATTCGAGCTCCACCTTCTTGCCGACCTTGTTCGCGAGATCGCGAACCATGCGGGGAAATTTACCGAGCACCTTTCGGATCGGAAGCATCCTGGTCTTCATGACGGCAGTCTGCAGATCGCTGGTCACAAGATCGAGGCGGGCCAGGGTTTCGGCCAGTTCCCGCACCAGCGGGTCAGATTCATGCGACTGCTCCAAGCCGTTACTGAGCTTCATCATTCGATTGCGGCCCAGTACGAGTTCACCGATGAGATTCATCACATGATCCAGTCGCCGCGTCTCGACTCGAATTGTCTGATCCTCCTCGGAAGCTGGCGACTTAATCCCTTGCTTGTTGAGCGCTTTGTCCGGGGTCTCATCGCTGGCGACTTTGTCGCGACCACCGTCCTGAGCAATCGGCAGACTCGCTTCCTGCTGAGCCGTGGCTTCGGGAAGTTCGACCTCACTGCCACGCGTCTCAGCCGCAGCGAGATGCGCTGTTTCCCGAACGAGTGCTCCGTCGCCCAAAGGAAGCGTCCCCGGGTTTTGGAGCGGCTTCGCGATCACGGTCGTTCCTTGCGCCAACAGTCCTGGTCCGGTGTCCTGCTCCAAGACGGCGACAAGCTTGTGCACCACGTCGGAGACATCGACATGCGCATCGCTTCCCGTCTCCCTGATATCGTGCAGCAATAGCTTGATCACATCGAAAGCCGCCAGGACCGTGTCAACGACGGACCGCTCGACGGCCATTTCACGCTGGCGCATCTTGTTCATGATGCCTTCCGTATGATGGGCGACATCGACCAGCCTCGTGAAGCCTAGAAACCCCGCAGAACCCTTCATGCTGTGCGCCGCACGAAAAATCTCATTAAGGAGATCCGCATCGTCGGGGGTTTTCTCCAGCGCCACAAACCGCTGGTCCAGCCCATCAAGCACTTCCTGCGACTCGACCAGGAAATCCTGGACGATCTCCTTCATTTCATCATTCAGGGGCTCATCCGCCATTGGACACCACGCTTCTTTTTCGCACCCCGAACCACACGGAAGGGCTCACGGCATGTTGATGTTCGCGATTTTGATCTGGCCTACGCATTGTTTCTAGGGAAAGATTTTGTCCAATTTTTCCTTGATGGTATCCGCTGTGAAAGGCTTGACGATGTAATTACTTACCCCCGCTTGGATCGCCTCAATGAGATTGTCTTGCTTCGCCTCAGCCGTCACCATCAGGACTGGAATGTGTTTGAGCGCGGCATCTGCCTTAATGTTTCTGAGGAGCTCTATTCCGGGCATGACCGGCATGTTCCAGTCCGAGACGACCAGATCAAACTTGCCTGCCTTCAACAGATCGAGGGCCGCTTTGCCGTTCTCCGCCTCTTCAACATTGACCAAGCCGAGTTGCTTAAGAATGTTTTTGACAATCTTTCGCATCGTGGCCATATCATCCACGACAAGGATCTTCATTATCGGGTTTATTGCCATACATTCCTCCATGGCGGAGTATTCCGCGGCGTCTTTCCGGGTTATGCCGTCAACGTCTGCACAACCTCGTCTAACCGATCCTGTGTCACCGGCTTTGTCAGATACGCCGAAACCCCGGCTTCTAGCCCCCTGGCGCGCTGGCCCTCTTCCCCCTCCGTCGTCAACATGACGATCGGTAGCCTGGAATAGCGCGGCTCGTTTCGCAACGATTTCGTCAGTGCTAACCCGTCCAT